>JALQUE010000410.1 GCA_023260815.1 Roseovarius sp. | reverse complement strand
CCCCGCTCGATCCCCATTTGCAGGCGCGCGGGGTTGGTCACGAAGAGATCGTCGCCCACCAGTTGCACCTTCGCGCCCAGACGTTCGGTCAGGGCGCGCCAACCCTCCCAGTCATCCTCGGAACAGCCGTCTTCGATCGAGATGATCGGGTAGTCGGCGCAGAGCGCCTTGAGATACGCGACATTCTCGGCGCTGCTGAGGCTGAGTCCTTCGCCGGCAAATTCGTATTTGCCGTTCTTGAAATATTCGGTCGCGGCGCAATCGAGGGCCAGATGGATATCCTCGCCGGGGGTATAGCCCGCCTTTTCGATGGACGAGAGGATCAGGTCCAGCGCGTCACGGGTGGAGCCAAGCTCGGGGGCGAAACCGCCCTCGTCGCCGAGGCCGGTGGACAGGCCCTTGGCGGTCAGTTCCTTCTTGAGGGTGTGGAACACTTCGGCGCCCATGCGCACGGCGTCGCGGATGGTGCCCGCGCTGACCGGCATGATCATGAATTCCTGAATGTCGATGGGGTTGTCGGCATGTTCGCCGCCATTGATGATGTTCATCATCGGCACCGGCAGCATTCGCGCCGAGGTGCCGCCGACATAGCGATAGAGCGGCTGAGAGGTGAAATCGGCCGCCGCCTTGGCCACGGCCAGCGACACGCCGAGAATGGCATTGGCGCCAAGACGGGCCTTGTTGGGGGTGCCGTCCATTTCGATCATCGTCAGGTCGATTCCGACCTGTTCGGTGGCGTCCATGCCCACCAGTTCCTCGGCGATCTCGCCGTTGACGGCGGCGCAGGCGTCGAGCACGCCCTTGCCCATGTAGCGTGCGCTGTCGCCGTCGCGACGCTCGACCGCCTCATGGGCGCCGGTCGATGCGCCCGAGGGCACGGCGGCGCGGCCCAGGGTGCCGTCTTCCAGGATCACGTCCACTTCGACCGTGGGGTTGCCACGGCTGTCGAGGATTTCGCGGGCGTGAATGTCGATGATGATGCTCATGGGTGTCCCTCAAGGCTAGAACCGGTTTGGCGCTGGAATAGCAACTCTGCCGGGGAATACAACGGTGATAGGGCTAACGCATCGCGGCCTTGGTGCGGGCCTGCCTTTGGGCCTGCCGCCGGAGCCTGCGTTCGCGCAGCAGGGTATAAAGCCCGGAGGCGATGATCACGGCGGCGCCCAGCAGGGTGAGCGTGTCGGGCTGTTCGTCGAAGATCAGCACGGCGATCACCAGCGCAAAGATCAGGCGTGTATAGCGGAACGGGGTCACGAAGCTGACCTCGCCCACGCGCATGGCGGCGACGATGGCGTAATAGGCGGCCACGCCCAGCAACAGCGCAAGGGAAATGTCGCGCCAGTTGGCGGCATCGGGGCTGACAGCACCGCCCGACAGCCACAAAAGCAGCGCACCGGCGGGCACGATGGTGGCAAAACCGTAGCTGGACAATTGCATGGAGGTGACGGTGTGGGGCACCGCGCGCGTCGCCAGATCGCGCATTGCAAGGCCGAACACCGCCTGCACCGCGAAAAGCGACGCAGGCTCGAACCCGGAAAGGCCCGGACGGATCACCATGAGGACGCCGGCAAAGCCCACGAGGATCGCGCTCCAGCGGCGCCAGCCCACCTGTTCACGCAGAAACAGCGCCGCGCCAAGCGTCACCGCAAGCGGCGTTGCCTGCAGGATCGCCGACGCCGAGGACAGCGGCGTGAGGGCAATGGCGGTGACAAAGCCGATCGTGCCGATCAACTCCCCAAGATTGCGCAGCATCACCGGCCATGTCAGCAGATCGCGCGACAACAGCGCATCCCCGCGCGCCAGCGCCGCCAGCCCGAAGATCACCGCACCGCCCGCGCCGAGCAGCATCAGGATTTGACCCACCGGCAGATCATCGGCAAGGCGTTTGATGAACATGTCTTCCAGCGCGAAACCGGCCATGGCCAGCACCATCAGCGCGCTGCCGCGCAGGTTTTCCATCGGGATGCCTCGGGGTCGGAGTGGTGTCGGACCTGCCTACGCCTGCCGCAGTGGCAAGGCAAGGGGCGCGACTCAGTCCTTTTTCAGGGGCACGCCGTAGAGTTCGAGCCGGTGGCCCTTGAGGGTGTAGCCCAGTTTGCGGGCGATCTTTTCCTGCAGCGCCTCGATCTCGGGATCGACGAATTCGATCACCTCGCCGGACTGCATGTCGATCAGGTGATCGTGATGTTCGCGCTCGGCATCTTCGTAGCGCGCGCGCCCGTCGCCGAATTCCAGCTTGTCGAGAATGCCCGCCTCTTCGAACAGCTTGACGGTGCGATAGACCGTGGCGATCGAAATCTTGGGGTCGCGGCCCGAAGCGCGGGCATAGAGTTCCTCGACATCGGGGTGGTCGTCGGAGTCTTGCAACACCGAGGCGATGGTGCGGCGTTGATCGGTCATGCGCAGGCCCTTGGCCTCGCAGCGGTCGGTGATTGTGTCGGACATGGCCGCCCCCGCGTTGCGTCTTCGGGGCGTTGGATAGCTTTTACCGCAAAATGAATCCACCCGTTTTGCGTCCAAAGGTTGACTTATTGGCCTTGAGGGGGCATTTGACACCCAACCGACATTTCCTGCCGCGTGAGCAGTGAGACCGTGATTGACCGGTCCCCATATGAAATGTCGCGGAAAGTTCCCAAAATCACGCGTGGGTCCGAACCATTTGACCGATCCGGGGCGCGAGGCCGCGGATGGGGTCGGGTGACACCACGAAAGTCCGGCGTCCTTTTGGGCCCGGCAATGGCATATGGCCGTGCGGTCCTGTGCTTGAAAGGATACGACTTGAACCTGTTCGAGGAAATGGGCCTGCCCGGCCCGCTGGTAAAGAAACTGGCACTGATGGGCATTACCGAACCGACACCGATTCAGACCCACGCGATTCCCTTCGCGCTGGATGGCGAGGATGTCATGGGGCTGGCGCAGACCGGCACCGGCAAGACCGCGGCGTTTGGCCTGCCGCTTCTGGCCAAACTGATGGAAGAGCCGGGCAAGCCCGCGCCCAAAGCCGTGCGCAGCCTGATCCTTGCGCCGACGCGCGAACTGGCGGGTCAGATCCGCGACACGCTGCTGCCGTTGGTCAAGGACACGCCGATCAAGGTGGCGCTTGTGGTCGGAGGCGCGTCGATCGGCGCGCAGATCAAGCGGATGCAGATGGGCACCGATGTGCTGGTCGCGACACCTGGCCGCCTGCTGGACTTGCTGGATCGTCGCGCGCTCAGCCTGTCGGACACCCGGTTTCTGGTTCTGGACGAGGCCGATCAGATGCTCGATCTGGGCTTTATCCATGCGCTGCGCAAGATCGCGGGACTGCTGCCATCGACCAATACGCGCTCGGTACCGACCACCTCGCTGACTGCGCGATCCCCATGTCGGTTTCGTTTCAGATCCACGGGCACACAGCGTGGCACGGCACCCGGCATCCAATTCGGCGTCATCCCCGCCCGCGCGAGCTCTGCCACGCGGATGGCCATGCGCTTGCCGCCGTGACTGTCGGGGAGCCCGGCGACAATCGCGGCGATGATCTCGGCGTCGGGATGGGTGTAGCTGCCCAACTTGTAGCGGCCACCATCGACAGCTGTGCCAAGGACGGCGCGCTGCGCCAGGACGTGTTGCAATCCAAAGCTCTGGGGTTCCCCACCGTCGGTTTCAGGCTCGGGCAGCTCGAGCTGGGCTTTCTCGACCCCGAAGGCCCATTCAAGGGCCTGCTGGACGGATAAGCTGCGCTTCGCGCGGGCGCCTGCGCCGGAGCGTCCGTGCAGGCTTTGATCGTGTTTCACTTGATGTTCCTTTCACGCAGGCGCTGGGCGGTGACGAGGCCGCGGTTCAACATCTGATCGCGCATGGCGTTGGTGATGGCGTTGGAGGGCAGGTAGCGGTCCGAGTTGACCCAATCGGCGTAGAAGGCGGGTGGATCGGCGCTGGGCGGGCTCGCCATGCACGCGGTGGCGGCCTTTGCCGAGGCGCGACGCGGTGCGCCTGCTGCTTCCGCCTTGCGCCGGGCTGCACGCTGCATGACGCGGGCCAGCGCCTTGGGCCCATCCGGCGGGGCAGGGTGGGTGTCCCGAGAGGCCGACGCTGCCGCAACGATCTCCGCCTCGGTCAGACCGAGATCGATCTGCCAGCGCCGGACGTGTTCCCGGGGTGGCCAGCCTTGCCACCAGCCGGGCAGGGCGCCGCTGGGATCGAAGCCCAGCGCCGTGAGCAGCGCGCCAAAAAAATCCTCATCGCGGCTCGCGCGCGCCTGCGCGCCCTCCTCCTCCTTTACTGGTTTACTTAAAGGTTCCCTTACAGGG
>JALQUE010000394.1 GCA_023260815.1 Roseovarius sp. | reverse complement strand
GGTCCATCTTCATCGCCATGTCGGCATCGGTCATCATCGGCAGCACACGCTTGGTCGGATCGGTGGTGTCGACCGGCATGTCCTCTTCCTTGATGTCGATCGGACGCCACTGCATGGCCCCTGCGGGCGACTTGGTCAGCTCCCATTCATAGCCGAACAGCAGATCGAAATAGCCCATGTCCCACTGGGTCGGATGCGTGGTCCACGCGCCCTCGATCCCAGACGTCACGGCATTTGTCGCCTTGCCGCCAAGGTTGGGGTTCATCCAGCCAAGCCCCTGGTTTTCGACGTCGGAGGCTTCCGGCTCGGCCCCAAGTGTTGCCGCATCGCCGTTGCCATGCGCCTTGCCGACGGTGTGACCGCCACAGGTCAGCGCGGCGGTTTCCACATCGTCCATCGCCATCCGGGCGAACGTTTCGCGCACCTGACCGGCCGTCTTGAGCGGATCGGGCTGGCCGTTGACGCCTTCGGGGTTCACATAGATCAGACCCATCTGCACGGCGGCCAGCGGGTTTTCCATCGTGTCGGGCTTTTCGACATCGCCGTACCGGCTGTCGGAGGGCGCCAGCCATTCCTTTTCAGCGCCCCAATAGGTGTCCGTCTCGGGGTGCCAGATATCTTCGCGTCCAAACGAGAAGCCATAGGTTTTCAGGCCCATCGCCTCATAAGACACGGTGCCCGCCAGCAGGATCAGGTCCGCCCACGAAAGCTTGTTGCCGTATTTCTTCTTCAACGGCCACAGGATGCGACGCGCCTTGTCCAGGTTGCCATTGTCCGGCCACGAGTTCAGCGGTGCGAAACGAATGTTGCCCGCGGCCCCGCCGCCCCGGCCATCGGCCAGACGGTAAGACCCCGCCGAATGCCATGCCAGACGAATCATCAGGCCGCCGTAATGGCCCCAGTCAGCCGGCCACCACTCCTGACTGTCGGTCAGCAGCGCCTTCATGTCTTCTTTCAGCGTGTCGAAATCCAGGTCCTTGACCGCGTCACGGTAATTCACCTCGGCCAGCGGATTTGTCTTTGTATCGTGCTGGTGCAGGATTTCGAGGTTCAGGGATTTGGGCCACCATTCCATGTTCGACGTGCCGGTGGCGGTCAGACCACCGTGCATGACCGGGCACTTACCCGAGGTGTTCACATCATTTCCGTCCATTTTTCTCTCCATCTTGCTTGGCTTCGGTCAGGGACCGGGCGTGTCTTCCTCAGGAGTATGATTCGCCCGCGATCCCTTTGCACTGATGGTGCGCAGCGATCCGCTGACTCGTCTTCTCCAAGGCTATGAGCGCGCTTTTAACAAATTCGGGTCATTGGTTTAAGTTGCATTTAGTGATTGTTACGATAATTTTATATTATGAGAAACCTGACCCTCAAACAGCTCCGTTATTTCGAGGCACTCGCCCGTCATGGGCATTTCGGCCGCGCCGCCGAAGCCTGTGCGATTTCGCAACCGGCCCTGTCCGTGCAGATCCGCGATCTCGAAGAGACCCTTGGCACCGTTCTCTTTGAACGCGGCGCGCGGCAGGTGCGGCTCACGGCCTTCGGTGATCAGATCTCGCACCATGTGCGGGGTATCCTGCGGTCGGTCGATGAATTGGGCGATCTGGCCCGCGCCTCTCGGGATGGTATGATCGGACGCTTGCGCATCGGTGTGATCCCGACCATCGCGCCGTATCTTTTGCCCACGATCCTGCGGGATCTCACGGCGGCCCATGCAGGTCTGGATGTGCATATCCGCGAAACCCTGACCCCCCGTCTGATCCGCGAACTGTCCGAGGGCCGTCTCGACTGCGCCATCGTCGCCTTGCCCGTGTCCGAGCCGTCCTTCACCGAGGTGGCGCTCTTTACCGAAAACATGATGCTGGTGCGCCCCGGATCGGACGCGGACAAGCCCGTGCCCTGCCGTGACGCCCTGCGGGAAATGCGCCTGCTCCTGCTGGAAGAGGGGCATTGCTTCCGCGATCAGGCGCTGTCGTTCTGCAGCCTGCAATCGGCGGTGCCGCGCGATGGGCTGGACGGCAGTTCCCTGTCGACTTTGGTGCAGATGGTCGGCGCGGGCATCGGCGTTACCCTGGTGCCGGAAATGGCGGTGCCCGTCGAAACCCGTTCGGCGGACGTGTCCGTGGTCGATCTGGGCGATCCGCGTCCCACGCGCACCGTCGGGATGATCTGGCGCAAGACCAGCCCTCTGGCCAGCCAGCTACAGGACATTGCCGACATCGTCCGCAACTCCGGCGACACCATGCGCCAGCGCCACGACGCGGCCACATCTGTGGCCTGACACCGACCCGGCACCGGCCCGGCACCGGCCTGTGACCAGTCAGACGGGCGGCGGCCCAAGCGTGCCGCGCAGCCTCAGATCGGTCTGCAACTCGACGCTTTCGGCCAGGGGCGCCCCACTGCGCAGCATCTCGATCAGCAATTGCGCCGCTTGCCGGCCCATGGCGCGATGCGGCACATGCACCGTGGTCAGGGGTGGCTCGACCAGCGTTGCGATCTCGATATCGTCGAACCCGGTGATCGACACGTCACCCGGCACATGCAGCCCCATGTCGCGCGCCATCTGCAGGGCGCCCACCGCCAGCACGTCATTGCCGCAGACAACCGCCGTCGGGCGCGGCGCGCGGCGCATCAGCTTGGCAAAGGCCTGCCGCCCGTGCTCGATCGAATAGCGCGTCTCGATCAGCGGCAGCGTCTCGGCTTCCAGACCATGCGCCGCCATCGCCGCGCGCAGTCCGGCCACCCTCTCGCGGGCGCGGTCGTTGCCGTGCTGATCGGCACTGATCATCGCCAGATGCCGATGGCCTGCCGCGATCACCTTCTCGGCCAACTGTCGCATTGCCTTGCGATTGTCGAAACCGATGGACGGGCGGGGATTGTCCGTATCATGCACCCATGCCGCCAGAACCGGCACGCCCCGACGCTCCAGAAACTGATAGAGCGCCTCGCTCCGGTCATGCCCGATCAACAAAAGCGCATCCGCCCCCCGCGCCACCAGCGCCCGGATCTGCTCATCCTCCACCTCCGGGCTATAGGCCGAGGACGCCACCAGAAGCGTCAGGCCGTTGTCGCGCAACTCTTCCTGAAAGGCTTGCATGGCGCGGGCGAAAATCGCGTTCTCCATCGTCGGAATGATCGCGCCCACCGTGCCGGTGCGCCGCGCCGCCAGCGCGCGGGCGCCGAAATTCGGGGAATAGCCCAGATCCCGGACCGCCTTGAGGACACGTTCCCGCGTCGCCTCGACCACCCTGTCGGGTGAATTCAGGCAGCGCGACACAGTCGCGGTCGAGACCTTCGCCCGCTCGGCCACATCGGCCAGCGTCGGCAGGTCGGGGGGTATTTCGCTCTTGTCGTCGCTCATACTCGTCCGATGGTTCTGGGGCACCCGGTGTCGTGGTTTCGGGGCTGGATAGGATACCCGGATCACGATTGATACCACATAGTGTAAGCGCTTGCATGGGATTTTGTAAGCGCTTACATTATTGTCGAATCATCGGTTCTGACCGGTGAGAGGGAGGATATTCATGTTTCTGCTGTTGGCAGCCGCGTTCTTCGGCGTCTTCGCGACCAATGTGGCGATCGGCTCTGCTGGCGGCGATGTTTTTCTGAACGATGTGGGGGAAATGCTGATGCTGCTCGCAGCCGTGGCATCCTTCGTTGTGGCCGTCCTGCGCAGCGAAGCCGCCCGCAACCGCAAACGACACGCACAGGACACCCAAGGGAGGAACGAAAATGAATAAAGACCAAAAGGAGCTTGCCTCGCAAGAGCGGCGCAATTTCATGAAACTCGCAGCCACCGGCGGCTTCACGGCAGCCCTCGTGGCGGGCGCCAGCGGCGTTCTGTGGTCATCCGCGGCCACGGCCCAGACCGCCAATGAGGAACGCGAGCGTGAGCAGGCCGCTGATCACGTGATGACGCTGGCCACGGAATACGTCATCGGCACGACGCGCAGCTATCCGATGATGCAGCTGGACTTCAAAGAAAACATCCAGAACGCCACCAACGGCAAGGTCTATGTGAAACTGGCCCCGGGCGGTCAGCTGGGCGTCGGCTCGGCGCTGGCCCAGAAGGTGCAGGGCGGCACGGTCAATGCCGGTCAGTTCTCGCTGTCCAACTTCGCCCCCTTCGCCCCGGCGGTCGATCTGATCAACATGCCGTATTTCTGTGGCGCCAATCAGCGTTTCGTGAACCTGGTCACCTCCGACATCTGGAAGGCCGAGGTCAACGCCATGGTCGAGCAGCGCGGCTTCAAGCCGATGTTCTATTTCTGCATCGACCCCCGCGTGATGGCCGTCCGCAAGGGCGGCGGTGGCCCGATCATGACACCGGGTGACCTCAGCGGCGTCAAGTTCCGGGTGCCCGGCTCGCAGATGCTGCAGCAGTTCTACCGCATGGCAGGCGCCAACCCCACGCCGGTCGCATGGGGTGAAACCCCCTCGGCGATCAAGCAGGGCGTGGCTGATGCCCTCGATCCTTCGGTGGGCGCGCTCTATGCCTTCGGCTTCAAGGACATTCTCAGCCACGTGACCTTCACGCAGGCCGTGCCCGACAGCCAGTGCTACGCCTGCAACCTCGAATGGTTCAACAGCCTGCCGGGTGACGTGCAGGAAGGGCTGACCTGGGCCTCCGAGATGACGTTCCACCAGAACCTTGCCAAGGTGCCGTCCGCGCGCGCCTTCGCAATGGCCGAAATGGCCAAGTCCGGGGTCGAATTCCACTCGCTCAGCGCCGATCAGCTGACCGAATGGCAGGAAACCGCAGGCTACCAGCGCTCCGAATGGGATCCCTTCAAGACCGAGCTTGCCGGCTCGATGGACACCTTCGACAAGCTGGCCGAAGCTGCGGGCACCCCGGGCAAGTACTACGTACACGACGCCTGATCCCAACTGTCGCCGGGCGCATCCCGCGCCCGGCGTTGCCGCAACAGTCGATCAACGCACCGGGTCCGCGTCATGGCGTCCCGACGGGAAAGGACGGCATGCTTCAGGCTCTGGATAAAAACGCGGAACGATGGGCGCTTCTGGTGTTCTACGTGATGCTCGTGGTGACCATGGCGGTCGAGGTGCTGCGCCGCGAACTCTTCTCCTATTCCTCGATCTGGGGAGAAGAGATCGTGCGCTATTCCTTCATCTATCTCGCGTGGATCGGCGCCGCCGCCGCCGTCAAGGAACGCGGCCATATCCGCATCGACGTGATCATGCATTACCTGCCGCCGCGCGCCAAGGCGCTGCTCTATGTCTTCGGTGACATGGTGATGGCCGCCGTGGCTCTGGTCGCGGTCTACTGGTCTTGGGAAACCGTCATGGTCTCGGCCAAGTTCGGCTCGGTCAGCCACGGTCTGCGGGTCTCGATGATCTGGTTCCTGCTGGCGGTGCCCATCGGTTTCGGCCTGATGCTGCTGCGCCTTGTCCAGTCCTTCCTGCGCGATCTGCGCGCCCTTCGTGACGGCACCCCCGTCTACGAAGGCGACAAGCTGTTCGACTGAGGGGGCGCGCGACATGTGGCAAACACTTCAAACATCGGTCGAACTGGGTTGGGATTTCTACGTTCCCGTAATCCTCTTCGTCGTGCTCTGCGCGCTGGCCATTCCGGTCTGGGCGGCGATCGGCGCCTCGGCCATCGTGATGCTTCTGATGTCCGGCGCGCTGCCGCTGTCGTTGGTGGGCGAAAGCCTGTTCGACGGCATCGACGCCTTTGCGCTGACCGCCGTGCCGCTTTTCATCCTGACGGGGGACGTGCTGGTGCGCACCGGCCTCTCGCGCAAGTTTCTGGATGTGGCCGAGGCGCTGACCTGCTTTGCCAAGGGTGGGTTCGGCTCGGCCACGGTGCTGGTCTGCGGGATGTTCTCGGCGATTTCCGGCTCGGATGCGGCGGGGGCCGCCGCCGTGGGCCGCATGACCATCGACCGGCTGGTGGAATCCGGCTATCCGCGTCCCTATGCCTGTGCGCTGGTGGCCGCCGGCGCCTGTACCGGCATCCTCATTCCACCCTCCATCGCCTATATCATCATCGGTCTCGTGCTGGGCATTTCCGCCTCAACGCTCTTTCTGGCCGCCGTGATCCCCGGTATCGCGATCCTCGTGTCGATCCTCATCACCAATATCGTTGTGAACCGGATCTACAATTACGAAGGCGGCGGCGGCATCGGCTTTGGTGACTGGCTGCGCAATCTGGGCGGTGCGCTGGCGCGGGGCTGGTAT
>JALQUE010000279.1 GCA_023260815.1 Roseovarius sp. | reverse complement strand
CATGTGCAATGATCCCTTCGATCCGTTCGAATCCGCCATCCATTGTGGTTTTGGGATTGGCCAACACGTAGGAACTGTTGAAGATGTTCAGCCCCTTGTTTTCCATCGCGCCCATGTTGAAATCATCGACCGCGACGATGTTGAAGATGTCCAGATCATACTCGCATCCGTAGACTTCCTCGTCCCAAGACATCGATTTCTTCAGGGCCTCCATCGCGAAGGCGCATTTGCCTTCGTCGCCGGGGCGCACCCAGATGTTCAAATCGACCTCGCGGCCTGACCGGGTGGTGAAGTTTCCGGGGTGGTTGACCAGATCACCTGCGACCAAGGCAAAAAGATAAGCCGGTTTCGGCCATGGATCGTGCCATTCGGCAAAGCCCGCGCCCTGCGCCACCGGGTTGCCATTCGACAGCAGCACCGGCATGTCGCCTTCGATCCGGACGGTGAATGTGGCCATCACGTCGGGACGGTCGGGGTAATAGGTGATCTTGCGAAAACCTTCGGCCTCGCATTGGGTGCAATACATGCCCGAGGACATATACAGACCTTCGAGGGCGGTGTTGTTGGCGGGGTCGATCTCGACCTCGCATTCCCAGGTGAACGGCGCGTCGGGCACGCAACAGCGCAAGCCGCCCTCGATGAGTTCGGGGCTGACGGGCTGGGCGTCGATGCGGGCGTCGATCAGGGTCAGCGCCTCGCCATGCAGGAAGAAGTCGCGCGCGGACGTATCGGGATTGGGCCGGAACCGGATACGCGACAGGACGCGCGTGGCATGGGGCGCCAGCCGAAAGGTCAGGTGAACATCGTCGATCAGCCAGTTGGGCGGCGTATAATCGGCAAGGTAGATCGGTTGCGGCGCGGCGTCTTTCATCTTCGGCTCCGTCATGATGGGTCTGGTGCAGAATTGCAGGTTGCGGGTGCAGGTTAAAGCGCATTCCAAAGAGGGCGGATCCGCTGACATCTCACAGCGCCACAAGATGTCTCGCGGGGGCTGCGTTTCCATGTCCGGGACTGGGGATCGCGGCTTGGTGGTTGTCGCGTTTTGTGGTACCCAACAAGGGCATCGCGCATATTTTTCCGCGAAAGCATATATTTGTGGGGGTTTTTGATGTTCAAGACATTCATTTCCACGGTCGCACTATGCGCCGGTCTGACTTTTTCGGTGGCAAGCCCGTCGACAGCCGCTGTCATCGGCAGTTTCGATGAGACGCGGACATACCAACACTATTACCTCACAGGGACAGAATACAGCGATCTCAAGCTGGCTTTGGAAACGGCGGGTCACAGGGTTGACGCCGCCACAGGGGTCGTGACAGAAAGCTATCTGTCCGGGCTGGACGTGTTCTTTACGGGCGGCTTGGATATCGATCCGGATTCGCCCGGGACGGCGACGACGACCTCGCCCGGGACGGCGACGGCGACGGAACTCATGCTGCTGAAATCCTGGGTGATGGCGGGTGGCACGCTGGTCGTGGGCGGAGACAACAGTAATTTCACAGAGGCCACGAACAGCTGGCTGAGGCCGATAACCGCGTTCATGCTCCAGATGTCCGGTGGCTTTGTCAGCGGCGGGACATGGGCGACCGGGCCTGACCCGCTGTTGGCAGGGGGCGTTGCGGGGTCATCGCTTGGGTTTGTGGAAGGCGGTTTGTTTGCATCCGGAAGCTACGACACCCTTGCCTCTTATGAGACCGGTGCGACAGCCATCGCCCGCCTTGGTGTTGGTCAGGGCAGCGTCATCGCGTTGGGCGACGCGAATTTCCTGCAGAACGGAACATCACCGACGAACCGTCAATTCATCGTGAACGTGGCCGACACTGCGCGGGTATCAATCGTGCTGTTGCCTGCGGGTTTGCCATTGTTGCTTGCGGGGATCGCGGCGCTTGCGCTGCTGCGCCGGCGTAAGGTGGCCTGACGTTTGACAGGCGACGCTCACGCGGCTGTCATCGACCGTGAGCTGGAGGATCGTCCGACCGGATCGGATCGGGATGGGCTTGTCGCATCCGGGATGTAGTCCTACGTCACAGGTATGGCCGTGCCGCGCAGGGCCGTGAAATTCATTCCAACCGTTCAGGAGGTGCGCGATGTCAGCCCCCAAGACGGATATCGACAAGCAGGAAAAGCAGCACAAACCAGCCCTTTTGGGTATCCGCGCAATGATGATCTTTGCCGCGGCCCTGTTGCTGGCGCTGATCACCTGGCTTGCTTATCAAGGACAGGAACCGGGTCAGCCCGATGCATACATAGATGGTCGCACAGGTGCCGAAGTTCCCGTCGAATGACCCTTTCCGTGCCGCGATGATCCGCTAGATCACTGGCCATGACAGGCCCTGTGATCTGCTGGTTCAAGCGCGATCTGCGCATTGCCGACCACCCCGCGTTGCACATGGCAGCGGGGCTTGGATCGGTGGTGCCGCTGTATATCGTGGAACCTGCTCTGTGGCGTCAGGACGATGCGTCGGGGCGGCAGTTTGCGTTCCTGCTTGAGTGTCTGGACGATCTACAAGAGGATTTGGCCAGATTGGGCCTGTCGCTGACCCTGCGGGTGGGCGACGCGGTGGACATTCTGGACGATCTGCGCCGCACCCTTGGTGTCACACATCTGGTCAGCCACGAGGAAACCGGCAACGGCTGGACCTACGCACGCGACCGCCGCGTGGGCGCATGGGCGCGGGCGCAGGGCGTGACGTGGCGGGAGGTGCCGCAATGCGGTGTTGTGCGGCGGCTGGCGACCCGTGACCGCTGGCAATCGGGGCGCGATGGGGTCATGTGCGCGGACCGGATTGGCGTGCCTGTGGGTCTGCGCGGGGTGTCTGCGCCAAGCGGCGATCTGCCAAGCGCGGCCGATCTGGGCCTTGATGATACCTGTCCGCAGCGTCAGGCAGGCGGGCGTCGTGCGGCGCAGGCCACGTTGCACAGCTTTTTGCAGGCGCGTGGGCAGACCTATCGCCGGGCCATGTCCTCGCCGCTGGAGGGGGCGCGGGCCTGTTCGCGGATCAGCCCGCATCTGGCTTTCGGCACCTTGTCGGTGCGCGAGGCGGTGCAAGCGGGTGCCGCACGCGCCGCCGAGGTCAAGGGTGGGCGCGACGGCTGGTCCGGGTCGATGCGCTCGTTTCAGTCGCGGCTGGCGTGGCGGGATCACTTCATGCAGAAACTCGAAGATGAACCAGCCCTCGAGTATCGCTGCCTGCATCCCGCATATGAGGATCTTCGCCCCAAAACCCCAAACGCTGCGCGGCTTCAAGCATGGGCCACGGGCCAGACCGGGATGCCCTTCGTGGATGCCTGCATGCGGTCGCTGATCGCGACCGGCTGGCTGAATTTCAGAATGCGCTCGATGGTGATGGCGGTGGCGTCTTATCACCTGTGGCTGGATTGGCGGACGACGGGGCCGGTGCTGGCGCGGCTGTTCACCGATTATGAGCCCGGCATTCATTGGAGCCAGGTGCAGATGCAATCCGG
>JALQUE010000184.1 GCA_023260815.1 Roseovarius sp. | reverse complement strand
TCATGGCGGCGCGGTTCTACAGGCCCCACCCGGTGCCGGCAAGACCACCATTGTGCCGCTGGAGATGCTGGCGGCGGGCATGTCAGAAAGTGGTCCCGTTCTTCGCCGTCGATCCGGCATTCCAAAAGATCATTTACACTACGAACGCCATCGAGAGGCTGAACAGGCTCATTCGCAAATCGATCAAGACGTGTCGATCGTTCCCGACCGAGGAGACAGCGACCAAGCCGATCTATCTGGCGGTCCACAACTTCGAGAAAGGCGGCAAGAATGTTCGGGAATGGTGTGCGACACGAAACCAATTCGCTATCATGTAAGGTGAGCGTTTCAACGCGTGACCGCATCTGAAACCCGCATGGGCCAGTCCAGATACACGGAGTCGATGACACTCTCGCGTCCGGCCAGCGATGTCGCCCCGATCAACAACCTGCGCCACAGCATCCCTTTTGAACTCGTCCGTAAACCGATTTTACGATGACGCCCACGCTTCTTCTTGGTTTTAAAATTACCACGCAAAGCGCCTACATATCTAGGGGCACCTCAAATAGGGTATTGCGCCGCTCGAAATCTGGAAAAATTTTCTTGCTGGAAAAGTTCATATCACAGCCGGAAAAGACGCTCGCCTTGTCATCAGCGATCAGCTTCTCGACCAGTTCGCGAGAGTGCGCAACGGAGGGGGCTGGCCATCACCGTCAAACACCGCAATTCTAATCGCGCTAAACCAAGGAACAGCCGGCAATCCAGTAAAACAAGCCGAAAAAACCGGTTGGCTCAAAGAGTTTCAAAGCCACGTTACGGGTCACTCGACAGGGAGACGCAAGACCCATTGATGGTCCAATCCGAGTATCTCTGGCCAGAACGGTTTCACATCTCACCTCGCCTATATGCGCCGCTGGTTCGGGATTGGGTGGCGTTGATCAGCCTGGACGCGGGCGGTTTTGGCACACATTCGATGCAGTGGACGAAAGTCGCTTGAATTTACAAAATAAACAACCTGCTTGCTGTTGAGCGTTTGTTGGGCCACACCAAGACCGCCATGCGTCAACGACCGGACGCTCAAGGCTTATCAGCGACACGCAAACTTATAGCCTTTCCAACAACCACAACGTAAAGTTTTATCCAATGACCTCCTAATGCTCTAAGGTATTGAGCGCCGATGAATTGCCAAAGATGAAGAACAATACTCCTTTCCAAATCCTAAGCACACATCTTGAACTTGCACCGTTCTTCGAGAGGTTACCGGTGCCCGCCGCCATCTGCGATATCCAAGGCGAGGACCATACTTATCTTGTGAACGCCGCCTTTACCGAGATTTTCGGATACACTTTCGATGAAGTGCCGGACTTCGATGCCTGGGCAAAACGGGTCTATCCAGACCCCGAATATCGCGCAGTGGCCTTGGCAAGGATCTGGGCCGAAGTCCAGGAACATAGGCAGATCGGGCGGACTCTGCCGCCGTCGGAATACAACTTTGTCGACAAATGGGGGCGCACCCGGATTGTTCTTATCGGGTTTGCGCTGCATGGCACCCATCTTCTGATGACCTTTCAGGACCTCAGCGGACAAAAGAGCTCCGGAATGGCGCTTGATACGGAACGCAGCAAGGCTGAGCGCACAGCCTATGCTCTGACCGAGCACATGCCCGGCGGAGCCTATACCATGGTACTCAAGCCGGGGCAGGAGATCGCGTATTTCTCCTTCCTCAGCACCCGTTTCCTGACCATGCTCGATCTCGATCGCGATGCGGTCGTCGCGGATCCAATGGCCGGGTTTGCCTGCGTACATCCCGACGATCTCGAGCAGTGGATCGCCTGGAACATGGAGGCCGTCACGAACAAAGCGCCCTTTTCACACGAAACAAGGGTCGTCGTCCGAGGCGAGGTGAGATGGATCCGTGCTGAATCCGTTCCACGCACACTCGAAGACGGCTCAACAATCTGGGAAGGCGTGCTTGTCGATATCACCCAAAAGAAAGCAGCAGAAGCACAGTTGCAAAATGTTCTCAAAGCAGCACGCGCCTATACTTGGCGACGCGATCTAACGTCGCGCCGGTCAGAGTTCGACGCCAATTGGGCGGCTTTGGCGGGTCACCGTCTCGGCGTGAGTGACATGGCAAGCGAGGAATGGATTCAGACCGTTCATCCCAGCCATGTCGATGAAGTTCGGCAGAAAGTCGAAGCTATGGAAGCCGGTTTGGTGGAAAGCGATATCCTTACCTATTTGCGCAAAATTCGCGACAATGAATGGATTTGGCTGCAAGTCCATGCCGGCATCAGCGAACGCGATGAGACCGGGAAGCCAATCGCGATGTCGGGGGTATCCTTCGACATCACCGCGGAAATAGACCGATCGCTACGCGCACAAGAGCATCAGGCCGAACTGCGCGAAGAACTGCAACGCGCGCACCAACGCGACGTCGTGGCTCAAGTCGCGGGGGGCATTGTCCATGACCTCAACAATCTCCTCGGAGTAATATTGTGGGGCGTTGAAACGCTGGAATCTCTCGAGACGCTCAGCGCACAAATCGGCGACGACCTCACCCGAATGCGCCGTGCCGTGGATATGGCGATTGATCTCGTATCGGGACTCCGCGATCTTACCAAATTCGAGACTCCACGCTTGGAACACGACCTGTGCAAGCTGCTTCCGGTCGTGCTTGAGCTGCTTGGACGGTCGCGCGTGGAGCGACATAAGGTGCAGATTCAGGAACCTTTAGGTCCCTTACCGATCTGCGGAAACCGAACCGAGATCCTACAGGTGATGCTGAATCTCTCAATCAATGCCTGTGACTCCGGCACGCCAGACCGGCCAGCAAAGGTCGAAATCAAGGCGCTACCCGCCCAAAGCAGGCCCCCTGATCGGCATCCGGATGCGGGCATTCTGATCCCTGCCGGTGCCGAGGTGGCATTGTTTCAGATCACTGACACCGGGACCGGCATCACCGATGATGCGCGGGCGCGTATGTTCAGGAACAACTTCGCCACCAAGGGTTCAAGGGGCGCTGGCCTCGGGTTGCCGATTGTCACCCGCATTCTGCAGGAAAACAGGGCAGCACTCTGGATCGAGACGAGCTTAGGCACCGGAACCACAATGACCGTCGCGTGGCCCATGAAACCCGAAGCAACTGAAAAGCCATCGATCATCATGTGTCAGATAGATCCAAACCTCTCAACCGGAATTGACCCGTCGGTGCTCGAAGGACTGCAGGCTCTCGTGGTCGATGATCTGCCAGATGTCGCACTGATCTTCGCGTCTATGCTCGAAGCCGCCGGGGCAAACGTGTTCTGTGAAAGCGATCCAGATTTTTTAACGGAACTTCTAACCGAAGCGCCCGAGCACTGGTCGGTGTTAGTAACTGATCTCCACATGCCGGGAATGGACGGGGTCGCTCTGGCGCAGCTCGCCACATCCCTGACTCCACCAATACCCGTTGTTTTGGTCACAGCGCGTCCAGACACCTTGGACGAACGGAGCCTTCAATATTTTTCCGCAGTTCTGCCAAAGCCAGTTTCGGGACCTCAACTTGTTCAAGCAGTGCGGCACGCAGTAGACTTCCAGCAGAACCCTGCAGTAGATTCCCAGCAGGAGACAGAACATCGGCCCTGACTCTTGCGTGACATTTTATCATGCGACCTCCTTTTTGATCACGTATCTGCAAAGGGTGGCGCGCTTCTAGAGCGTCACAACAGCCAGGTTGGACGCAGATCCAATGACCACTTTAGCCCAGTCTCGCAGCCCCAAAAAACGCAAAAGGTCGTTCATGTTAACGTCACCCTACAGACGAAAACCCTTGTGAAGTTTTTTGTCCAAAACTCTTGGTAAAGCATGGATTCACGCTTTAGCAGATTGAACCAATCCAATATTCACGATCGGGCATGGAATTGGGAAGCTAGCGGGGTGATGCCGACCTTCGGAGGAACGCCGCATTTCTAATAGCATAAGAATTATGCCTTGCCCCCTGCGGCGCACAAAGCCGAGAGTGACTATGGCATGGAGCTGACAGTTGAACAGACCATACATGTCGCTGAGCTTACACCAGACACTACCGGTCTCCTCCACACACTTGCGAATTGACTGCATGCAGCTTTGTCTACCAGGCAAAGTATCCAGCGCCGCCCGCATTTTGTTAAGGTCAAACGTGCACTATGGCCTTCTTGATTTACCGGAACCTGACTCCAAGCTGCTTTTTCTTGAAACTGACTACGATATCCCGCGTCCGTACTTGCATATGAATAAAAAAACGGCGCATTACAAAAAGGGAAAATGCACCGTCTAAAGTTGCACGGATGATCCCAGGGAGAAAAGAACCACCGTCAGTATTCATATGTATACCGAAGCCAGGATTATCAATAATGCATGCTGACGCACCTCTAAAAATCAGTGTCGCATGAAGCACTTCCGAAAGCCCATAAGGTTAAGATTAGCCGTTCAAATCCGTTACGCCATTCCACGCCTCTGCATCACTCTCCCTGCCGGAGGTTCGCTACACTCTCTCCAGGATTTGGGATGCAACCGTTGAAGGCCGCCAAGCCAGCGCCGCCCAAAGTACCTGCGAATTTTTACAATGCTAACTTGCAAAGACGGCGCTGCGCATGGCTTTTCATGATGTCCAAAACATACTCGGCCTGATCCGTTGTGACCCGTTCGGCGCTTTTGAGTGGAACATAAAGATGATCATCGTGCTGCAGGAAGCCCATGAGCCAGCTCGGGAACACGCGATTTACTCTTTCCCCAGACGCCAGGATCTCAAGATCCTGGTGGCGGTCATCCTTACCTAGTTTTTCGTAAAGCCTATCAAGCGATCCTTTTGGGCCTTCCAGCCATTGCACATAGTTTGAACCGTGGCGGACGAGATAACCCGTGATCTTCTGAGTGTGATTTGCTCGCCAAGCGGCATGAACAATCGCACGATCATCGTCCGGTGTTGAATTGGGCGCTGCTGTGCTGTGGTAAAAAATGTAATTGATCATCGGAACATACTCAAAATATTGGTGTATTGATGAATAAAGTTTTAGGGTAAAGTACCGTGACCACCAACTATTTTTCCAAGCGCTTTCGATAGCTGTAATGTTTTATTTCGCAAACGTCTCAGCTCCGGCACTGAGGTGCTCCCCATTCCTTGGACAGGATCAGGCGCTTTTTAAGCTCTGATTTGTTCCTGTTGATCGGGTTGCGTTGCTTCGATTTACAGTGAGCAGACCGCTGTTGGTCGTCGCCCGCCAAGGGCTTTGTGCGAGCGGCGGGCATTGTACAACTCCATCCAGTTGCGGACACCGGCGCGTGCCACTGGCCCGGTCTCCCAAACATGCAGATAGATGCACTCATATTTCACGGTTCGCCACAGGTGCTCAATAAAGATATTGTCCAGAGATCGACCTTTGCCGTCCATTGAGATGCGTATTCCGGAGTGGCGCAGGCAGTCTGTTCAGGCCAAGGATGTGAATTCAGATCCTCGATCACTGTTCATGATGTCTGGGGGGCGCACCGATGGATCGCCGCGTGCAACGCCTGGAGCGCCACGTTCGCCTTGAACTAACGGGCATGCTGCTTTCGCTTCGACATCGTCGATCTCCTTCACTGGGAAGACCAGCAGACAGCAACTTGGAGCCTATGTCAGTGTCCAGTTTTCGGGTGGCACCTCAGTTTCGCGGTTTACGCGTTAATGCAACAACCCACGCCATACTTTTGGCTGAATGGTCAACCAGCTTTATATCCGACCAAGTGTCCACGTTGGATGTATCCGCGCCTTGCTGCAATACGCGCTGGCGTCATGACCCGCAAAAAGGCCGTCCATTTCCACAAGAACAGTTTTCCACCCGCGAGCGGCAGCCCCCAGAATGTCCGTGTGCAGGGTATCACCACACATAACGATGCGATCCGGCGGAACCCCGGGCAGAGAAGCTTCAATCATCTCATAGACTTCAGGAAACGGCTTTCCATAGAACTGGATATCGTCAAAGCCCTGGTCCGCAAGCAAGTGCCCGAAATAACCGGGTTCGACAGAAAAACCATGCTCACGTGGCGCAACAAGGTCAGCATTCGCTATGATTATCGGCCTCGGGTTCTTTTTCAGTGACCTCTCCAAATGCGCCTGCCTGCCCACGGACCATGCCTCAGTCGACAAGAACAGGAAACCGTCCACAAGATCATAGCAGGACGGGTTGTCGACCAACCGTCGGGTTGCCACCGGTATATCGGAAAGGTCATCCTGCGGTGCGGTTATGCAGCCCCACAGCCCTGCCTCAAAGCCTGCTAGCGCTGCATCGCGGCTCGTGACAATCTCGTCACTTTCAACATGCATGGCCAGCTTTTGGAATTTCGCCACTGCGCCATCATGATTGTAGCTTGCCGCATTGGACAGAATACGAATCTGGTGTCCGGACCTTCGCAGATCCGCCAGGCGACCCGACGCCCCCGGAATTGCGCTTTCTCCAACATTGAGCACGCCATACGCGTCGAAAACGAACGCGTCTGCGTGGTCGGCGATATCATGCAAGGAGCTGATCGCCGTCGTTCCCGAGGAAAATTCGGCAGACGGCAGACGGTGTCGAACGGCTTCGTAGCGATCGAATATGGTGGCGACGTTATCCATGTGAGTGGTGCATCCCCTTCAAGCGTCGAAAGATCGCGACGCGACGTTTGCACGTGCCTGCCCTGACCTTTTCAAACTTACAGCGCCTTCTGGAAAATAAAAGTAAAAACCACAAAGCGACACTTAATATTGTTGTTACATACATAATGTATCTCTGAGTCGCAGGAGATAACACAATAAAATAAAGCACACGAGATCAATGGCGTGTTGGAACAACGGCGGGGCGATCCAAATAAATGTTGCTTTGTGGTTTTTAATGACCAACAATCAATCAAAACGGGGGGAGTCAGTCATGGCGTCGAAAAAAATCCGGCGACGCGATCTGATACAGCAGGTCGTGCAAGAGCAAGGCGGTATGACCGTTGGCGCCCTGGCCGAGATGTTTGGTGTGTCCATGCAAACGATCCGCCGGGATCTTGATACGCTCTGCGACGGCAGAGCTCTTCAGCGGTCACATGGACGTATCGAATTGGCGGAGGGTCGGGGCAACACGCCTTTCGATCAGCGCGCCGGCACCAACCTTGTCGGCAAACGTGCCATAGCGAGCACTGCAGCCTCGCTGATCCCCGATGGCTCCACCCTCTTCATTTCAATCGGCTCGACAGCCCTCAGTGTCGCGCGCGCGCTCCATCGAAAGAAAGAGCTTACGATCATCACCAACAACCTGAGCGTTGCGATGGCGCTCAGCGAAGAGATATCAAACCGCATCATAGTGCCCGGCGGCGAAATCCGCCTTCCTGACCGTGATTTCGTCGGCGAAGAGGTCGTGGAATTTTTTGGGCGCTATCGAGCCGAATTCGCAATCTTCGGCACTGCCGGCATCGACCTTGATGGCAGGCTGCTGGAGTTTCACCAAGCCGAGGTCCGAGCCACCTATCGGATGTGGCAGAATGCTCAACGATCCATCCTTGTGATTGACCGCAGCAAGTTTGGCCGACTTGCCCCATCCGTGGGCGGGCGTCTTTCTGAGTTGGACACCATTATTTGCGACCGCCCGCCGTCTGACCAGTTTCACCACTTGATCGAGCCTCTGGGCGGGCGGATCGTGTTTGCAGAGGAGTCTGAATGATGCAGGACGCATTCGTTCAACTGGATGGCGTTGCCAAACGCTGGAACGGCCAGCTCGGTGTCGAGGACATTTCCCTATCCATTCCACGTGGGTCGTTCGTGGCGCTGCTCGGGCCGTCGGGATGTGGCAAGTCGACGACCCTAAGGCTGCTGTCGGGGTTGGAACTGGCGGATGAAGGCCGGATCATCATCGATGGAAAGGACGTGACCACTGCCGCACCCTCAGAGCGCAATCTGTCCATGGTGTTTCAGTCCTATGCACTGTTTCCGCATCTGAGCGTGGCCGAGAACGTGATCTTCGGCCTTAAGGTCCGCAAGGTCGGTGCGGCGGAACGGCGTGAAAAACTCCACCGCGCGCTCGAGATCACCGGCCTTCTCGGCTATGAGGCGCGCAAGCCCGGCGAGTTGTCGGGCGGCCAGCGTCAGCGCGTGGCACTGGCCCGCGCGATCGTGGCGAACCAGCCGCTTTGCTTGATGGATGAACCACTTTCAAATCTCGATGCAAAATTGCGCGCCTCTGTGCGCAAAGACATCAAGAAGCTGCAGGTCGATTTGGGGATCACCGTGATTTACGTGACCCACGATCAGACCGAGGCGATGAGCATGGCCGACATCGTGGTGTTGATGAAGGACGGGCGCATTCAGCAAGTCGGCGCTCCGGAGAGCTTGTATTACCGATCCGCCAACACCTTTGTCGCCGAATTCGTCGGTTCTCCGCCAATGGCGCTTATCGAAGGTTCGGCTTTGCCCGGCTTTGAACGCGCTGCAAAGATCGGCCTGCGCGCCGAGAGTCTGCGGTTGGCCGAGGCCGGTCAGGGCCGCCTGAAATGCCTCGTTTCAGAATGCGAGTTCCTCGGATCCGAGACATTCGTGGGGCTGACGCACCCTGCGGCCAATGGGCTGACCATTTCGATGCCGGGGTTGCAGAACATTCCAACTGGAGAGGAGCTGGAAATAGATTTTGCGGATGAGGATCTGCATTTTTTCGACGCAGACGGAAATCGTACCAATCACATGAAGAGGGTGTCAGCCTGACGGCCGACGCACGGACACGTGTTCAATCCAAGGGAGATCATCATGAACACATTCAGGAAAATCGGACTGTCGACTGTCACGGCAACCATGATTGCCGCACCGGTTGCCGCCGAAACGGAACTGACGATGTACTACCCCATCGCCGTCGGCGGCGCGCTGACCGAAGTCGTCGATGGCATCGTCGCGAAATTCGAAGAGGCCAATCCCGATATCAAGGTCAACGCGATCTATTCGGGCAATTACGACGACACCCGCGTGCGCGCCCTTTCGGCCATCGCCTCGGGCGAGCCTGCGCAATTGGCGGTCATGTTCTCGATCGATGCCTATGATCTGATCGAACAGGAAACGATTGTCGCCTTCGAGGACATCGAAGGTGTCAATGCGGCATGGCTCGACAGCTTTTACCCCGCCTTGATGGCCAATAGCCGGATCGAAGGCAAAACATGGGGCATCCCGTTCCAGCGTTCGACAATCGTGGCCTATTACAACAAGGACATGTTCCGCGAGGCAGGCCTTGACCCCGAAGCCCCACCCTCAAGCTGGGATGAATTGGTCAGCATGGGCAAGGCACTGACCAAGGGTGATACATATGGCCTGATGATCCCGTCTACGGGCTACCCCTATTGGATGTTCCAAGCACTTGCCATTCAGAACGGCAAGGAGCTCATGTCCGGGGATGGCCTCGAAACCAATTTCGACGATCCTGCCGTGGTTGAAACGCTGGAGTTCTGGAAGTCCCTGTCGACCGAACATGGCATCATGCCGACCGGTACGGTCGAGTGGGGCACCCTGCGTCAGGCTTTCCTCGAAGGGCAGACGGCCATGATGTGGCACTCCACAGGCAACCTGACCGCAGTCAAGAACAGCGCAAGCTTTGATTTCGGCGTGGCCGAACTTCCGGCTAATGTACGTCCCGGATCGCCGACCGGCGGTGGAAACTTCTACGTCTTCCAGGACACGACAGATGAAGAGCGCGCCGCCGCCCTCAAGCTGATCGAGTTCATGACCGCGCCCGAGCAGGCCGCGGAATGGTCGATCGCGACGGGCTATATGGGCGTGTCGCCCGCGGCTTACGAAACGGAAGCCCTCAAAGCCTATACGGTGGAATTCCCGCCCGCTCTGGTCGCGCGCAATCAGCTTGAAAACGCCGTTGCCGAATTCTCGACCTTCGAGACGGCGCGGGTCCGGGATGGCCTGAACAATGCAATCCAGGCGGCGCTGACAGGCAGCACGCCACCCGCTGAGGCACTGGCCGAGGCGCAGGCTGCCGCTGAGCGTCTTCTCAAGGACTACCGTTAATCTTCAACGGGTGCCAGGTTTCAGCCTGGCACCCGTTTCCGTCAGGGCGAAAGGCCGGATTGCATGGCAAAGCACGTGAATATCGAACGCCGCAGACAGGCCATTTACGGGTGGCTGTTGCTGTCGCCCGCCATGATACTTCTTACGGCTTTCGCCTTCTATCCGTCCCTTGCAACCCTCTGGACAAGCGTGTTCAGCCGTGACACGCGCCGCCGGCCAAGCGAATTCGTCGGGACCGAAAATTACACAGATCTTTTTGCCGACCCGACGTTCTGGAAGGTGGTGACGAATAATCTCATCTACGCCGGAGCGACAATCCCGCTGTCCATTGCCATTGCTCTCGTCATGGCCCTCTGGGCCAACTCTAAAATGCCAGCGCGCAGTTTCGTGCGAACCGCCTATTTCACGCCGACGGTTCTCCCAATGATCGCGGCGGCAAACCTTTGGCTGTTTTTCTACACGCCGGGGCTTGGTGTTCTGGATCAGATCGGGTCCCTGTTCGGCCTGCCAACGGTCAATTGGCTGGGTCAGCCTGAAACTGCGCTTTGGGCCGTGATCATCGTGACGATCTGGAAAGAAGCCGGGTTCTTCATGATCTTCTACCTTGCGGCCCTGCAGACCATTCCAGAAGACCTCAAGGAAGCCGCCGATATCGAAGGGACCAGCCGCTTCACCTACACGCGCAGGATCGTGCTGCCGCTGTTGATGCCAACGACCTTGTTCATCATGGTGAACGCCCTGATCAATTCCGTGAAGCTGATCGACCACCTGTTCATCCTGACCAAGGGTGGTCCGAACGACGCGTCCAAGCTGATCCTCTATTATATCTGGGAGATGGCCTTTGCGTTCTTCGATGCGCCTCAGGCCGCGGCCATGACGATCATGATCCTGGTGGTTCTCGGCGTCGTCGCGGGTATCAAATTCACCATTCTCGACAAACGGACACATTACCAATGAGCGGCCTGTCACGACATATCGAGAGCTTTGGCGCCCTGTTGCTGGCCGTGATCTGGATTTCGCCCTTGGTGTTCGCATTCTGGGCGGCGTTTCACACGACGTCGGACGCTGTGAATTTCAACCTCGCAGCGCCCTGGACGCTCGATAATTTCCGGACAGCATGGGATGGGGCACCGTGGCTGAAGTATTTTCTGAATACGTTCTTGCTGGTAACCGTCATTCTGATCGGACAGTTCTTTGTGACGACACTGGCCGGTTTCGCCTTTGCCCAAGTCCGGTTTCCGGGCCGGGACTTGGTCTTCATCCTTGTCCTGATGCAGCTGTTCATCCTGCCGGAAGTTCTGATCGTCGAAAACTACGTCATGGTATCAAGGCTGGGGATGTTCGATACTATTCTGGGCGTCGGGATGCCATACATGGCCTCCGCTTTCGGGATATTTTTGATGCGGCAGGCCTTCAAGGGCGTGCCGATTGAGTTGCACGAGGCCGCCCGTGTCGAAGGCTGCGGCTGGTTAGGCATCCTATGGCGGGTCTATGTGCCTTTGGCGCGTCCAACCTATCTGGCCTATGCACTTGTGTCCGTGTCGACGCACTGGAACAACTTTCTGTGGCCACTGATCGTAACGAATTCGCCTGATACAAGGCCACTGACCGTGGGTTTGTCGATCTTCGGTGCGCCTGAGAACGGTGTCGATATCAGTGTGATATCGGCAGCGACGCTCATGTCCGTGGCACCGCTTTTGATCGCTTTCCTCGTCTTCCAGCGACAATTCGTGCAAGCGTTTCTGCGGGCAGGGATCAAATAGAAATGGCACGATTTCTGCAACTCTCGGATCTGCACGTTGTCGCCCCTGGCGCGCTTGCATCCAAGAGGCTCGACACCCCGCATCTTCTGCGTCGTGCGATTGATGCCCTGTGCGCGCGACTGGATGCAATCGGTCCGTTGGATGCCATCCTGGTAACTGGGGATATCAGCGACGATGGCAGTGCCGAAAGCTATGATCTGGCGCGGTCCGAGCTCGACAGGCTGGGTCTACCGCTGCTTGTGGTCCCCGGCAACCATGATTGTCGGGACGTCCTTAGGAACGCCTTTGGCGATCTGCCGATGATGCCCCCCACTGGCCTGATTGACTGGAGTTTGGACATCGGAGAAACAACAGTCATCGGTCTCGATACGCTGGTCGAAGGGCAAGGCGGCGGACGGCTTCGCCCTGAAAGCTTATCTTTTTTCTCCAACGCGTTGGAAAAAGCAAGCAACCGCTCTGTACTGCTGGCGCTGCATCACCCGCCCTTGTATACAGGCATTCGCTTCATGGATGAAATCGGCCTCGAAAATTGCAATGACCTCGAGGGGGTCCTCAAGCAATGCGACCGGCCAGTGAGGATTGTTGCCGGGCATGTTCATGGCATCTATCACGGCGCGCTTGGTCCGCATACCGTCGTCACTGCGCCATCGACCTGCAGTGCGTTCGCGCTGGACCGCCGCGAAGACGCCTTCGTAGGCTTCATGACGGGTCCGACAGGCTGCGCGGTGATCGACATCGGGCCTGACTGGGTCTGGACCGCAGTGCCACTGGATCATGGCCCTGGCCCGTTCAATTTCTGAGACGGTCCGAAAACAAGGCATACGAAGCCGACAACTGGAGACATAATGGCGAGTACACCACTCCTGTTCATAATCAACATGGCCGCGGCAGCGGCCTTGCTGATATGGGCTGTGCGCCTTGTGCGAACCGGGTTTGAGCGAGCATTCGGCGGGCAGTTGCGTCTCTGGCTGCGCCGGTCCACGTCCAACCGTTTTGCCGCCGCGATGTCAGGGGCGTCCACAGCCGTCCTGATGCAAAGCTCCACGGCGGTGGCAGTCCTTATGGCGGGTTTTGTATCCACCGGGGCCATGGGAGGCGTCGCAGGCCTTTCGATCATGCTTGGGGCTGATCTTGGTTCCTCTCTGGTAGCACTGATGCTCAATTCGCGGATCGCGATCATCACGCCGCTTCTGCTGCTGACCGGGGTGATTATTTTCCTGCGTAGTTCAGCCCGTCGCATACGGCAGATCGGGCGCATTCTGATCGGTCTGTCGCTGATTTTCATGTCGCTTGACCTGATCCGCAACGCAAGTCTGCCTCTGACCAATCTGGCAGGTGCCGATACCGTGATGCGCTATCTTGCCAACGATATGGCAACAGCATTCGTTATCGCAGCGCTATTTGCATGGCTTGTTCATTCAAGTGTGGCGGCCGTGCTGCTCTTCGCCACCTTGGCGTCGCAAGGGCTTTTGCCGCTTGAGGCGGCATTGGCAATGGTCCTTGGCGCCAATCTGGGAGGATCAATCGTTGCATTCGTCTTGACACTCAATGCCAGTAGCGCGGTGCGCAGTGTGGTCTGGTGCAATCTGTTCCTGCGCGGCGGAGGGGCCGCAGCGACTTTGATTCTTCTGGTGCAGCTCGATGCACCAAACAGCCTGCATGCCGCGGATGCAGGCCAACTGGCTTTGTACCTGCATCTCTTCTTCAACCTTGCACTTCTGCTGGTCAGCCTTCCCTTGGTCGGCCCAATAATGCGGATGGCGACCGCACTGGTGAGCGAGCCTTCTCGCAACGCGACGCCTGGGGAGTGGCGCTCAGCACTCGATAATACAGTACTGCACCAGCCAAGTCGGGCTTTTGGCTGCGCTCAACGCGACCTTGTCGAGATCGGCCACCGATGCGAGATCATGCTGCGCGAAGCGCTGCAACTTTTCGAGTGCTATGATGAAAGCGTCGCCAAGAACTACCGCATCGAATTTGACAATATCAGTCGCATGTCGCTCGATATCCGGACCTATTTGTCACGAGTCCGCAGCAAGGATGAAGACACGAGCAACCGTGCCTTCGATCTTTCATCGATCGCAGTCAACCTTGAGGCTGGCGCCGATGTGGTAGCCAGAAAAGTAGTGGATCTTGCCCGGTCAAAAGACATGGAGGATGTGCAATTTTCGGCAGACGGCTGGCGTGAACTGACTGATTTTCATGATGTGGTGCTGCGCAATGTCCAGCATGGAATTTCAGTTCTGATGTCCGAGGATGTTGGTCTGGCCCGAGAACTCGTCGAGCAGAAAGAACGCGTGCGCGACCTTGAGCAAAGACTCCAGCGTGCACACCTGCAACGGCTGCGCCAGGGCCTGACGGAGACATTTGAGACCAGCGCAATCCACCTAGAGCTATTGCGCGCTCTGAAGATGCTAAACACCAGCTTTGCGATGATAGCCTATCCTCTGTTGAAAGAACGGGGCGAACTGCTGGAAAGCCGTCTTGCAACATCTTGATGGCTCGACAGCGGGGATGTTGAACTAACAACCTGTTAACATGGGACTGTTGCATTTGTTTTATCCACTCCCAAACGAATATCTAAGTCATGATTGTCGCGTTGCCCTTAAATCTGAGACGCGGCGCGTTTGGTGAAAATTTTTGCCCTTCATTGCGAGCTTCATCTGCCATCGGGCTTATTCTGAGATTGTTGCATTGGCGGCCAGGCGCGCACATGAGATGTTGGCATGAGGCCGTGGAGGGGGGGTATAATGGCGCGTCGTGATCTGTTCCTAGGCCATCGGTTTCCAAAGGGTGTGATCTTGCTGGTGGTCCCCTGGTACTGCCGCTACCCACTATCCTATCGCGATGTTCACGACATGCTTGCCGAGCGCGGTTATCTCGGTGGATGCGGCTTCTTTCAATCGCTGGGTGCGCAAGTTCAGCCTCAAGGTCCGAAAGCGCGCCCTGAGCAGTCACCGGTCCTGCCACGGCCTGACTTGGCATACGGATGAGACCTACATCTGGGTAAACGGCCGCTGGTGCTGTCTCTTGCGTGCGGTCGATCAATACGGGCAGTTGATCGAGTCTCGCCTCACAGCACGGCGCGACACCAAGGCCGCAAGAACTTTCCTGCGTCAGGCACAGGAGACGGTGCGTCTCTATCGGCCGCTCACCATCGTCAGTCTTCGCGAAACTATAGAAGACCACTTTTGAAAGAAGCGATCGGCATTCGCTCAGCAAAGTTCGTCCGATTATGCAGTTGTTTTCGGATCGCTCCAGCTGATTTGACTGCCCTGAAAATTAAGTGCGTGGCAAACAGGTCGCGCATGGACCAGGCGGGATAGTCGCTAGCGGCGCCATAGTTTTTTGCTGTTTCAGACTAGGGCTTGAGGCTCTTTGGGGTCACGTCTTACTAGAGTTGCCCAACCCACTTCCAGCGCTGGCGCTTTCACAAGGTGAAGACAACCTGCCCAGCCCGTATCCTGCCGCACCATGAACGTTGAGGGTATTCTGGCCCGCTATGACTTACACGCTCGCCGGGTTCAGTCAGCCTCGAACCTATCTGCGCTACAGGCTCCTCAGATGGGTGCGCCATTCGGAATGGCCGGATATCTGGTGAAACCGCATCAATTTCCACATTCCGTATTTGTGAAAATCGAAATCGAGGCGTGAAACCTTTAGTTGCACCATAGACCAAAGCGCCCATTTCACATCAGCGAGCGCCTTGTGCACGGTGATACGTGAGAGAATGTCCTGAGGCACGGAGCCGAAATAATCCTCGATCAGCTCTTTTTCCTGTGTGGGTGTAAAGAACATCTCACCAAACCAGATACCCAGATCGTAGCACCGATCGTTCATGGAAGCATACTCATAGTCGATCAGCATGATGGATCCATCGGCGCCGATCATGAAGTTACCCGGCATAGGGTCATTGAAACCCGGCACCAAATCGAGGCCCGAGGCGTGGATTGCTTCGCGCGCCATCTCTACGTTCAACATCACCCATTGCATATCCTTGTAAACCGGTGCGCCCAGATCGTGCACCTGTTCGACATGCTCATCGATCATGTCGAAAACGGTCTTCGTGAGCTCCAGCGCGGGCATGGCGTGCAGCTTCTTGTAAACCCCGATCGCCGCTTTACGAATATCGCGGTCTGCGAAGTCCGAATTGGTCGAGGGGCGCCGGTCCGGGATAAAATCGTTGATTTCTATGCCTTGGTCCGCCAGGTCGTCATAGACTCTTGGCCCAAGCCCCACCGACGCGGCCTTCTTGGAGGCGTCCATGGCAGCGCCTCTGTCAACGAACATCTCAGTACCGATACCGGGGATTTTGACAAACCAGTCGCCCGCACCCGTGCGTTCCTTGACGCGCCAGTTTTCGTTGGAAATACCACCAGAAACCGGGCCGTAGACCAAATCACTGCTGTTCCGGAAAAGCGGTGCGGTACTGATCGCCTTTTCAATCGTTTCTTCCACGGATGTCGTGGCGCTTCCCAAAGGTTTCATTGTCATGATGCCAACCCGCTTAGTCTAATTTTCTCTTCGAATTGCGGGTGCATCAGGGCCATGCGAACCCGGATAAGCCGCCACTCACCGTATTTCAGCCATTCGACTGCACCCCGTTGAGAGTTTTTCGATTTTAGGCGGGACCAAAGCGCATGCAGTAGATCATCAACGAAGGACCAAAGCCGGGCGCGGGCGAAACCCGCTTCGTCAAATTGGCCGGCATAGGCCACATACCCGGGCTGCATGTCCCGCTCGTGAATCGTGATTTCCGCCAGCAGGCAGCCCACATCGTAAAGAGGATCGTTCATCCCCGCCCGGTCATAATCAACAAGCAGCACGGCACCGTTTGGGCCGATCATAAGGTTCGAGGACGAGCCATCATTACGGCACGGGGCCAGCATACCCTTCTCCATCATCGGCTCAAGCTGGGCGATCAAACGCCGGAGCCAAACGATATCGTCGGGTAGCGCGCCAGCTTCACGCCCCAGACTTTTGATCAAATCATCTATCTGCGCGAAGGGGTCAAAGCGGCTCACCAAGGCCTGCGTTCCATGCAAGGTTTTGAGCGCGCTCATCGCCGCGGTCACGACTGCCGGATCCTGCAGGCTCGCTTGGTTCGCGGTGCGCCACTCGGACGAAAGGTCCGTCATCGCGACGGCCCCGATTGTGGCATCATACCAAATAACTTCGGGGCCGACACCCACCTGCCCCGCTTGTAAGGCAAGCGCCATCGCGGCTTCCAGATCGAAGCCTGGCATCATTTCTGGATGCATGCGTTTGACGAACGCGCCCCCTGCAAAGACCGAACGGCTCTCCACAGCTTTGTAGCTCGGAGACGCGAGTGACGCAGGCCCAGGCTTTGCCCCGTCCATGCTGAACCCAGCAGCCACAACGGTCTCAGCCATCATCGTGTCGTCCACCAGTTGGGTCATTTTGTTCCTCCTGCTTTCGCAAGGTCGCCGCCAGCTGCGTCAATCCGTTCGATCATCTGCAGCAGGACGTTTCCGCCCGCGACCAAATCCTCTTCGGATGTAAACTCATCATTGCGGTGGATCACACCGTTGACTGACGGCACCGCCACAACAATCGATGGCATAATCCCGTTCAAGGCCACACCATCATGGCCCGCGATGGTATCAAGCTGCATTCGCTTTAATCCAAGAAAGTCCGCTACTTGCTCACACAAAGCAACCAGCCCAGCGTCGAACCGTCCGGCTGGGCGTCGTTCGACCTCAATAATCTCGGCCTTGACAGCGGCACGTGCTGCCAGCCCAGGCAAGGCGGCGCGCAATTCGGCCTCTGCCCATTCCAGCATAACAGGCTCGGGTGCGCGCAACTCAGCAAATAGCACAGCCTTGCCCGGAACAATGTTGGGAGAGTTGGGAGAGACATCTAACCTAGCGACCGAAGTATAGAGCGTATCTGCCGCCGCGTCGGCGATTTCCTTGACCTTTGCAATAATATAGGCTGCACCCAATACGGCATCATGGCGGTCCTGCATCGGGGTCGGACCGGTGTGGTTCTGCTCGCCAGTAACCTCGATTCGCACCTTGGATGCCCCCCAATGGCGCACGAATGGCGCGATTTTAGCCCCCGATTTCTCCATCTTGTCATCGCCCTCGATGTGAAACTCGATGAAGCAAGTAGGCTTTGGTGCAGCATCTGATCCCTTATATCCGGTGCGCATCAACTCGGCCTCTACCGTTGCGCCGGACATGTCAGTCCGCGCCAAGGCAAAGTCGCGCGCGACTGTGCCTGCATAAACCGAAGAGCCCAGAAGCGATGGCTGAAATCGCGCTCCCTCTTCGTTCATCCAATCGGCGATTACAAAATTGCACGAAGGTGCAATTCCCGCCTCCTCTGCAGTGGCGCGCCAGCTTTCCACAGCGGCCAGTGCCACAATCACGCCGTAAGCCCCATCGAACCGTCCGCCAAAGGGCTGACTATCAAGATGCGATCCCAGCATCACAAGTGGCGCTCCCGGGCCGGCCAGATCCATCTGCCCAAACAGGTTTCCTATGTCGTCAATCAGCACTTCATATCCACGGCTGCGAAATACGGCACAAAGCCAGTCGCGCGCCGCTTTGTGCGCATCAGTAAGAACAGGGCGGTTCACGCCACCATCGCCGGTATCTCCAAACTCTGAGACCTTTTCCATGAGCGTGGCGAAAAGCTCCGCATCAATCCGCAGGGACACGTTTGGTTCTCTCATGGGGAATCCCCTTCCGTCTGTCGCGTCATTCGTTTAGGAAACATGCCGCCAACGCATGATCGCCGCGCGACAGAAGCTTAGGGGTCTCGGCCATGCATCGGTCGAAGGCATGAGGGCATCTGTTGGCGAAGGCACATCCCGGAGGCAGGTCGATTGGGCTAGGCGGCTCGCCTTCCAGAAGGCATTTTTCGGGGCTGTAGCGCCGCTTTTCCAGCGTCGGCGCAGCAGACAGAAGCGCGCGGCTGTAAGGATGGCCCGGATCGAAGAACAGTCGCTCGTTCGAGGCAACCTCGACTGTCTCTCCCAGATACATGACGGCTATGCGCGAACATACCTGCCGCACCATCGTCAGATCGTGTGAGATAAAGATGTAGGTGAATCCGTGCTCTTCCTGAAGTCTCTGGAAAAGTTCCAGCAGTTTGCCCTGCTCCGTCTGGTCCAACGCTGACAGGGTTTCATCCATGATCAACAATTCAGGCTCCAAGATCATCGCCCTGCCCACGTTGAGCCGCTGGCGTTGCCCTGCCGACAGGCCGGTGGGCAGGCGGTCATAAAAATTATCAGGCAACCCGACCTCGGCCATAATTGCGCGCGCCTTGTCGCGCCGCTCGGCGCGTGAGCCAATCTTGTGAATAATCAATGGCTCCTCAAGGATCGACCCGATGGAGGATTGTGGCGGCAGAGATCCATAGGGATCTTGCAATACCAGTTGGAACTTGCGGCGCAACTGTCTGAGCCGCTTGGGACTTGCCTCGCCCACATTCTCTCCCTGAAACAGGATAGTGCCCGCATCAGGCCTCTCCAGGCCCGTCAGCAAGCGCATGAGCGAGGATTTTCCACAGCCGGACTCCCCTACGATCCCGAAATTGTCGCCGCGAAACACGTCGAATTGAACATTACGCACTGCCTGGACAAGCGCCCATCCGCTTTTTCCGTGCGTCTCATAATGCTTGGCGACACCGTGCACCGACATGATAGGCTGCCCTACATCAGGTTTAACAGTACCGCTTTCATCCTTGCCTTCCGCCCACAGCGTCGGAAGCTCTTTGATGAGACCCTTTGTATAGGAATGCTGGGGCGCGTCGACCAAGGCGGCAGGAACCTGCCGCTCCACTACCCGCCCGTCATGCAACACCATAACCTCATCCGCCGCATCGCAGGCGACGGGGAGTGATGAGCAGATGAACAGGATCGCCGTGGAGAATTCAGAGTTCAGCTCGCGCAGTAGCTTAAGGATTTGTGCGGCCACGGTCACGTCGAGCGGCTGAGTGATGTTGTCCGCGATTAATAGTGCCGGGTCCGAGATGAGCGCATCCACGATCATCGCGCGCTGCATCATGCCGCCGGAATACTGAAACGGGTATTCATAAAATCGCCGTTCCGCCGCCGGTATCTTTACCGCTTTCAGCAAGGCTATCGCCTTGTCACGCGCGTCACTCTTGGAAATATCGGGCCGGACTGCGCGCAGCTTCTCCACAAGCTGCGCGCCCACAGTCATCGTCGGGTCCAGCGCCCCGGCGGGATTGCCGCCGATATAGGCAATCTCGCGCCCCGACAAACTCTTGGCGAATTTCGGATTAGAGATCAAGTCTTCGCCTCGGAAGTGAATGGCCCCACCTGTCACCCGTAAGGGCACTGACAGCCAGCTAGCAAGGGTGCGCGCCAGAACGGTCTTACCCGATCCGCTTTCACCAATTACCGAAAGGATCTGGCTCGGGTTAAGGTCGAAGCTGATCCTGTCGAGTATGGTGCGGCTTTTGCCGTCCTCCTCGGCCTGGACCGTCAGGTCACGGACACTGAGCAGGATTTGGCCGGCCAGCACATCGTCTCGCGCCATCTCACGCTCCTCCGTAGATTGCATTGCGCGCCCGCTCCAGCGATGCGCCCATAAGATTGATAGAGGTCAGCGTCAGCACCAAAAAGACGCCCGGCATCGTCGCGATCCACCAAGCATTGATCAGGTATTTGCGCCCGTCAGCGATAATGTTGCCGAAAGTGGGCGTGGGCGGCTGCACGCCCAGCCCAAGGAAGCCAAGCACGGATTCGAAAATCATCATGCGCGCAATGTCCAACACCGCAACAAAGGCAATAGGCGGAAGAACAAGCGGGACAATAAGTGTGAACATGATCCGCCAGTCCGTGGCCCCCAGGACCTGAGCACCGCGTACAAATTCCTTCTTGCGCTCCGACATCACGGTAGATCGCATTATCCGAGCATAAACAGGCCAGCCAGCCAGCCCCAGGACAATGATGATCGACGGAATTGTCGGCCGCGACACGCCCAGAATAGTGATTGCGAGGATGATCATCGGAATCGATAGTTGCGCATCCGTCAGGCGCATCAGTACCGTATCGACTCTGCCACCAAAATACCCAGCAAACAGCCCGATCAGTGCGCCGACGGAAACCATGAGAACTGTGGTCGAAACCCCGATCAGAAGTGAGTACCGCAGCCCTACAAGCGACCGGGCCAGCATATCGCGTCCCAGTTGGTCCGTGCCCAGAGGATTTGCCCACGTCCACCCCTCACCCATGAAAAGCGGCGGGGCGAGCTTGCCGCGTATATTCATCTTTAGCGGATCGACCCCCGACACCCACGGATAAAAGATTGCGAGGGCAAGCAGGGCAATGAAGACCACCATTCCGATCTTGAACTCGATCGAGGCAAAGGCCTGTGACCAGATTCGGGCCGCGACCTTGCGTTCGCGTTTGGGTTGGCTGAAGTCCAGTGCGGTATTGAGATTGCTCATCAGTAGTCCAACCTCGGATCAATGGCTGTCGCACAGAGATCGACAACGATGTTTATAAGAACGAATGCCGCAGCTGTTACAATCGCAATACCCTGGATTAACGGGAAATCACGCTGCATAACCGCATTGATCGTAAGCCGCCCCAAACCGGGGTAATCAAAGATGAACTCGATCACCAAAACCCCGCCCAGTAGCATCGAAAACTGGACACCCAGCAGATTAAGCAAAGGAATTGCAGAGTTTTTCAGCGCATGGCGAAAGATGATCTGATTTCTTGTAAGTCCCCTGACTGCGGCGATGTCTATGAAATTCTGCCCCATCACGTTAGCCACCGAAACGGTCAGCGTCCTGATAATGAACGGCGCAATTTCAACTGCAAGCACAAGGGCGGGAAGGATTGTATAGGCAAAACCCTCATAGCCGATCGCGGGCAGCAAATTCAGCTTTACTGACAACAGCAGAGCGAGGACGATACCCAGCCAGAAGTTTGGCAGGCTTATGAAAACCGATGACAGGTAAAGCGCCAGCCTGTCGGGCCATTTCCCGGGCCTGAGCCCGCCCATAACACCGATCGGAACCGCGATCACCAAGGCAAAGATCATGGAAAGCAATGCCAGTTGCAAAGTCATCGGCACAGTCTGTGCGATCAGATCCCAGACTTCGGCCCGCGCGGCGCGCGTACTGTCATCGAAGCTGGCACCGCCCACAGCTGCCCCGTTTGCGGGCCTGACAAAGCTTTGGCCCAGGTCCCCTTGTATGACGCCCCCCATATACCGCGCGAATTGTTGGTAAATTGGATCACGCAGGCCCATTTCCTGAGCAATTTCTTCGATTAAGGCCTCGGGTGCCATGCCCCCGGCCATCAGGCGCACCGGATCGCCCGGCACCACGCGCAGCAGGGTAAAAATCAGCGCAGACACAAGGAACACGATCAACGCGCCTTGCAACAACCGTCTTATTAGGAATCTGACAATGAACATCGGCACCTCTGGCTGGGCTGACAAACCCTGGCTGTACCGGAGGCCAATTAATTGGCCCCCGGCATCGGCTTGTTAGGCTTTGGTCGCGGTGGAGGCGTCCATGGTTCCGTCTGGGTATATGAACAGACCTTCGACATCCGCGCGCAGCCCATGCATCAGAACCGAGGTGAACAGGCTGTAGGCCGGCACCTTCTCGGCGAGAAGGGGCATGAGGTTGGTCTGCAGGCTTTCCTTGCGCGCCTCAAGCGACGGTGCATCACGCTGCTCATCAAGTGCCGCGTCGATTTCTGGATCAACGATCCCGGTAATGCGCTTAGACGAGGAATGGAAATGCGTTCTGAGAACCAGATCAGGCTCGGGTGAAGCACTCGTCCAACCGCAGTCGATCATATGGCCGGGCCCCCCACCGGGCCGGTCATAGAGGCGCTCGTTCCAAGCCGCCACTTCCATGACGTTGAGTTTGACCGGGAAGCCTTGTTCCTGAAGCAGCGCCGTGATGACCTCTCCATATTCCTTTGTCTTGGGATAGAATCCGACCGAGGTTATGTATTCCAGCTCCGGCAGACCTTCGCCATTGGGATAACCCGCTTCGGCCAACAAGCGCTGACATTCGTCGGGGTCGTACTCTGGGTAGTTGTCAAGGTCGATGTAGCCAAACTTGATTGGCGAGATGAAATTGGAGGATGGCTCACCTGCCGTGCCCATGATCTCGTTGATTAGCTCACGGTCGATCGCATGACACGCTGCCTTGCGCAGCAGCGGATTGTCGAAAGGAGGTTTTGAGCAGCGAAACCACAGATACTTGTTCTCGACAGAGACAGCGCGGTTCAGCTTGATGCCCTCTTCCTGCTCCAGCGTTGCGACCTGCTCCGGCTCCAACCGCTCGATCACGTCCGCCTGCCCATTAAGAAGCGACAGCATCCGCGTGGTAGCATCGCCGACGAAGGCATAGGTAACACCCGGCACCGACGGCGCTCCACGGTAGTAGCCCTCGAACGCTTCCATGACCGTATCATTGCCGCGCTGTTCCACAAAGCGGAACGGACCAGTTCCGTTCAGACGCTGTGACAACGGACCGTTGGGACCACCCTCGATATCCTTGGCCGACATGATCGGCAGGTAAGACGCGAGAAAGATGAACATACCCGCGCCATAGCCGCCTTTGGCTGTGTCAACGATAACCGTGTAGTCATCCGGTGTCGTCACCTCGAACGTGTCCGCCATGCCGGGATAGACTTGGCGAGCTCGTTCAGGCTGCGCGCCGTATTCGAAAGTCGCCTTGACATCCTTGGCGGTGAAAGGCTCACCGTCGTGGAAGGTCACCCCCTCCCGTAATTTGATTTCAAGAGTTGTGGCATCCTTCTGCTCGATGCTGGTCGCCAATTCATAGACCACCTCGTCAGGGTTCTCGGGCAGCATCGGATGCCGCGTAAGAAAGCCCATGACGAAACCTTCGATGTTGAACTGCGACAACGTAGTATGCGCCATCGGGTCCCAGTTGCCGGTGATGTTCTCAGCCGACAGGCACATCAACGGCCGTACTTCCTGAGCGTGAGCCGAAGTGAAAAAGAAATCCGGGTTGATACGGGCGGCTGTGAATGTCGCCCCCACCGCTGCGCCGTATGAAAGGAACTTCCTTCTGTCCATCGTGTTTCTCTCCGTGTTGGGGGCCGGATCACCCGGCCTTTCTGAATGTCCGTCATTATCGGGCGATCTTCATGCCGCCTCTGTTGCCTGCGACGTTTGTAATTTCTCGAGGAGTTGTGTGTGGAGTTCAGGTGTGGCCGCTGCCAGTACATCGCCGCTCGACCCAAGGCCTAACGAATTGCCATTCCAATCAGTGATCACACCACCGGCCCCGCGCACGACCTGCACGACCGGCAAGAAATCATATGGCTCGAGCCCGGTCTCCACGACCAGATCGCAAAACCCCGAAGCGAGCAGTGCGTAATTATAACAATCTCCACCGAAGCGCAGAAGGCGCGCCTTTTCCTTGAGCATTTGGAAGACGACTTGCTTTGACCCAGCAAAAAGCATGGGGTCCGTGGTGTAGACATAGGCGCTCGCCAAATCACGGCAGTCACTGGTAGTACATGGCGCGCCGTTAAGCGTGCTTTGACCACCGGAGACCCCAGACCATCTTTCGCCGGTGGCTGGCATGTCGATCTGCCCCAAGCAGGGCTCGCCATCCTGTAAAAGTGCCATGAGACCGCCGAACAGCGGATGACCCGTGACAAAACTCTTCGTACCGTCAATGGGATCTATCACCCAGACAAATGAATTTTCGATATTGGTCGGCGCTTCTTCTTCGCCAAAAATGCCGTGTTCCGGGTAGGAATGTGCAATACGGGTGCGCACCAATGCTTCGATTTCGCGGTCTACCAGCGTAACCGGCGTTTCATCCGCCTTGAGCTCAACCGCCAGAGGCTTGCGAAAATGGCGTAATGCGACGCGTCCAGCATCGTCGGCCACTTCGTTGGAAAAGCGCAACGCCTCGACAAGATCTATCATATCCAATCCTTCCAAGACGTGTGACTCCGCAGCTCCCCTCAGGTAAAACCCAAAAAAATCAAAATTCCACAAAAAAATACACATATATCCAAAAAAACGCATGCTCCTCTTATTTTCAATGCGATAAATTGATGACATGTGTGAAACATAACCAAAAAAGGTTCCTATTAAGTGCTTATTGTAGTGGATTTACCAGAATCATGTGGCAACACTTGGCAACGCATGGCGGCGCAGGCCTGACGCCATGCGTGCGAGACCGGAGGGACTGGCATGTGGTCACATGAGCGGCAAGCAAAGATAAAAGAATGCCTTTGGCGCGACGGCAAGGTTCAGACCAGCACGCTGGCTGACATGTTCGCCGTCTCACGTGAAACGATACGGCGCGACCTCATGGAAATGGAGGCCAGCGGCGGCCTTCTGCGCGTGCATGGCGGAGCGTTGCGCACGAGCGACGACGCGCAGCCCGAACCTGCTTTCGCGGACAGGCTTGAACAACACACCAATACCAAGAACGCAATCGGGCGCAAAGCATGCGAACTGATCCCCCCAGGCTCCACCGTTTTCATAGATGCCGGTACAACCACACTGGCTTTCGCGCGGAGCTTAATTCAGATTGGAGGCATGCGCATTATAACCAACAGCATAGAAATCGCCCGGCTCACAAACCCAGAAAGCACGAGCGACATCCTGCTCTTGGGAGGCAAACCCGATCAGGAGGTGCCCGCGACCTATGGTGAGTTGACCCTATCCGAAATAGACCGCTTTTTAGCTGATTTTGCGGTCATTGCCCCAGTTGCACTGCACATCACCCGCGGCGCGACGAACTATGCTTTGCACGAAGCCGAGGTCGCGCGCAAAATGATGCACCGCGCCGAAACCTGCATCATGCTCTGCCATTCAGAGAAACTGGACAAGGAAAGCAGGGTCGCGATCTGTCGCGCGGACGAGATTGACCACTTAGTTACCAACGGGACGGTCGGGATGAACCTCCAACTACCGCGCGGGACGGTTCACGTTGTGCCGACATGAATGAGAATTACGTCCGCGGTGTTTTCACGAACCCAGAGCCCAATTGTGGTATCCTGTCGCAAGGATACAGCGACGCCTGCAACAGTGCCTCCGACTCAGCGCCCTGCCGAGATGTCGAGGACCGCACCGCTGACATAGGACGCAGCATCGGAGAGCAACCATGCTACCGCCGCAGCGACTTCATCCGCGCGTCCTATGCGGCCTATAGGCACGTCTCTAGCTTTGGTCGCAAGGCGGTCAGCGAGGCCTGCAGATGCATGGATTTCCGTATCGATCAGGCCGGGAGCCACGGCGTTCACGCGTATTCCGTCGCCTCCCAGTTCCTTGGCAAGGCCAATCGTCATTGAGTTAATGGCGCCTTTCGACGCGGCGTAGTGAACCCACTCGTTCCCGCCGCCAAGGGCCGCCGCCCGGCTGGACATTAGAACGATGGCCCCGCCCGCGCCACCGCGTTTAGTGGACATCCTGAGGGTGGCTGCCTGCACAGTCAGCGCGGTGCCCGTCACGTTGACGTCTAACACGCGTCGCAGATCAGCAAGAGACAGCGTCTCAAGGCGTGAAGCAGGGCCGGTGATCCCGGCATTGGCGAAAACGCCGGTTGGCGCGCCAAAGCGAGCATCGCAGGCGTCAAAGAGTGCGGTGACCGCCTGTTCATCAGTCACGTCACCCTGAACGGCAACCGCGTCCCCGCCTGCTTCTTTGACCTGCTCGATCAGCGCCTCGGCCGCCTTGCTGTTTGAGGCATAGGAAAACGCCACAGGCCGTCCACTCCGTGCAAGTGCCAGCACGGTTGCGGCACCGATCCCACGGCTGCCGCCAGTGATTACGACAGGCCCAGTTTCAGAATGCGACATCATCGCCGCCTTTCAGATCCAGCATCTCACGCGCTTCATCAGGTGTGGCAACATCTAGGCTGAGACCAGCCAGCAACTCGCGCACCTTGCGCACCTGATCGGCATTGCTCTGGGCCAGCTTGCCGGGTGAGATCCACAGCGAATCCTCCAGCCCTACACGCACGTTACCGCCCTGCGCTGCGGCCTGTGCCGCAATCGGCATCTGGTTGCGCCCGGCACCTAGCACCGACCAAACATAGGCATCGCCGAACAGCCGATCAGCGGTGCGCTTCATATGGGCAACATCCTCGGGATGGGCCCCGATGCCACCCAGAAGGCCGAACACCGTCTGGACGAGGAAGGGCGCCTTGACCAGACCGCGATCCACGAAATGCGCCAGCGAGTAGAGATGACTGGTATCGTAACATTCGAATTCGAAGCGTGTGCCGTTCGCGTTGCCGGTGGTCAGAATGTGCTCAATATCGGCAAAGGTATTCTTGAAAACAAGGTCGCGGCTGTTTTCGAGATGCTGGCGCTCCCACTCGTGCTTGAATTCGGTGAAGCGGTTGAGCATCGGATAGAGGCCGAAATTCATCGAGCCCATATTCAGCGACGCGACCTCTGGCTTGAGCTCGGCGGCGGGCCGCATGCGTTCGGCCACCGTCATGTGCGGGCTGCCGCCAGTTGTGAGGTTCAGAACAGCGCCCGTGGCCTGTTTGAGCTGGGGCAGGAAGGCGCGAAACGCGTCGGGGTCTTGGGTTGGGCGCCCGTTTTCAGGGTCGCGCGCATGCAAATGCAGGATGGTCGCGCCCGCTTCGGCGGCAGCCAAGCTATCAGTAATGATTTCTTCGGGTGTTACCGGCAGATGCGGCGACATTGAAGGTGTGTGAATGGCGCCTGTCACTGCGCAACTGATTATCACCTTGCGGCTTGTCTTGGGCATGTTGGACCTCCGTAGGGTCAGGATTTCTTGGGGTGTTTCCTAAGGTGTTTCATCATCTGGACGAGACGGGAATCGCGTTCTGCCTGCGCCTTCGAAATCTGATTGAGCGGCAGCACCTCGCGCCTAGCCTCCTCTATCCGGTCTAGCGTTTCACCGGTCCAGTCGGTATTGACGCGCTGTGTCTCTGCTATTTTTTCATACATCGGCCCGTAACGTGCGACATAGTCCCGAACCCCGCCCGGCGCGTTAAGATCGATTGTCTCGAACGGCCCGAGCAATGCCCAACGCGGCGCAAGACCGTCTCGAAGGCCGGTGTCCACGTCCTCAGGGGTAGCAATGCCTGCTGCAACAAGGCGGAACGCCTCTTGCAGCAGTGCACCTTGCAGGCGGTTCATGATGAAGCCGTCAATCTCGCGCTGCATGCGGATTGGTTTCTGTCCAATGCGCTCCATGAGGTCTGCACAGCGATTCATCGCAGAAGAACTGGTCCAAGGGGCCGGGACGATTTCGACCGCAGGGATCAAGCTCGGCGGATTGATAGGATGGGCGACGAGGCAGCGCGCGCGGCCTTCCAGATGCTCGGTGAAAGCCGAAGGCAGTAGCGCGGAGGTGGAGCTTGCAAGAACCGCATCACGCGGCGCTCGGATGTCCAACTCTGAAAAAATTGCCTTTTTGACGTCAAGCTTTTCTGGCACGTTCTCCTGCACATGCACGGCGTCTTTCAGTGCCTCATCCAAATCGGAGGCGATATGGACGCGGTCGGTTATATCCTTTGCAGTTTGTCCATCCAGCATTCCGGCCATTTCGAGCTCTTCGGCCAGACGAGTTAGGGTTGTCTTAGCCTGCTGTGCGGCTTCGGCGTTAGCATCGAAAAGCGCGGCTGTGCATCCGCCGCGCGCAAAGGCCACGGCCCAGCCGCAACCGATCAGTCCGCTGCCGATAATGGCCGTCTTTGGGGACGAGTCCATCAAAGCGTCTCCACACCAGCACATACGCTGAGGGCCTGCCCGGTAATATTGGCGCCGCCGGGAGTGGTCAGGAACATACACATAGCAGCGATGTCATTTGGACTGACCATGCGCCGAAGAGCGACCTTCTCGAGGTTGCGCTTCCGCATCTCGTCATAGGTAAGCCCCAGCTTTTCGGCGCGGGCATTGATCACCCGGTCGATCCGGGGACCTTCGACAATACCTGGCAGAATGGCGTTGGCGCGCACACCTTGGGGGCCAAGCTCTGACGCAAGACTCTTAGCAAGGCCGATCACGCCCCATTTCGTCGCCGCGTATGGTGTGCGATATGCAAAGGGCAGACGTCCTGCAACGGAGGCGATAGCTATGAAACTTCCGCGGCTAGCGATCAGATCATCAGCGGCGAAGCGAGCTGCAAGATAGGCACCGCGTAGGTTGATATCAATCGTGCGGTCCCAATCTTCTGCACTGATGTCGCCAATCGTCGAAGTCGGTCCCTCGATACCGGCATTCGCAATGACCAAATCCAACCCTCCAAGGGTCTGGCGGGCTTCGTCGAAAAGCGCCTTCGTCGCCGCTTCGTCGGCTGCGTCTGCGACCGTGCCGCTGATATTATCCGAGCAGGCGCCAGCAACAGCTTCAGCGTTGACATCCGAGATATGAACCTTTGCCCCGATGGTCGCGAAACTATCGGCGATTGCCTTGCCGATTCCAGCGGCGCCTGCGGTGATCAGAACGCGCAAGTCGTTCGGCGGAGTGAGGGGGGACGGTGACGTCATGTGCCTTATGCCTCTTTGTCTGGGGTGTCTTGATCGGCGCCGAGAAAGGCGCGGATGTCTTTCGCGGCGGTTCTGATGTCATTGACAATGGCCTTTCGGACCTGTTTGCCATCGCGCGCCTCAAGAGCCTGCATTATCTGATCGTGGAAGCTTTGCGACGTGGCCATATGTGCGCAGTCCGGCACGCTTGCGCGGATGGACGGACCAACCATAAGCCACAGCCTTTCGATCATGCCCAGCAAGAGCGGCCAGCCGGACAGTTTGTAGATTTCCGCGTGAAACGCTGCGTTGGCCTTCAGATACCAATCGGCATCACCACTTTTTGCAGCGGCGGTCAGGTCAGCGTTGAGCTTGCGGATGTTCGCTAAATCGAGATCGGTGAGTTCGGAGGCCGCCCGTTCCGCCGCCATACCTTCGATCTCGATCCGGATCGCCGTGATTTCGTCGAAATCCAGCGGGCTGAGAACCCTGAGCCGGGTTGTGCGGCTGGAGGTGTTCTCCATCGCGCCTTCAGTGGTCAAACGCGTAAGCGCTTCGCGAACCGGCATCGCGCTCACGCCCAGCTCCTCGGCCAGCCCGCGACTGGATAGAACCTGCCCTGGGCGAAACACACCGGACATTATGGCATCGCGCAGACTATCGAAAATCTGCTGCTGGAGGCTATCACGCCTCAGGTTGCCAACCTTGAATGCGGCGCGGGGCTCGGAAACGTCTTGCATAACGGATTTCAATTGCTATCGTTGATCTGAGATCGCAGATTGCAGCGAGGGTTCACAGAAGTCAAGCCGATGCCTGTATCAACGATCCAAATCGGCCCGGAACGACCGGGTAGCACTAAGGGAGGAACATCATGAAATTAAAGACAACTTTATTGGCAGCGGTGACCGCGGCAGCCACTGTTTCGGCGCACGCCGAGACGCTGGATGTCGCAAGCACGTTTCCAAAGAATCTGGCATTTCTTGGCGAGGGGGCCGAGGTTCTCGCCAAGAACATCGAGATCGCAACCGGTGGTGAAGTCACGTTGCGGGTGCATGGCGCAGGCGATCTGGTGCCGCCCCTTGAGGTTCTAAATCAGGTAAGTTCGGGCGCGATTCCGGCTGGATGGGATTTCGTCGGATATTGGGGAGGCACGATCCCAGTCGCAGCGCTTGCGGGCGCCATGCCGTTTGGGCCTGGGCCAGATCTATTTGTCGGCTGGATGTGGGAAGGGGGCGGAATGGAGATCGTCCAGAAAGCCTATGATCCGCTCAACATCAAGTTATTGCCCTGCCACGTGACCGCGCCGGAACCTGGTGGCTGGTTTAATCAGGAGATCAATTCCGTCGAAGACCTCCAAGGTCTGAGGATGCGAATTTCCGGTATGGGCGGGCAAGTTTTGAATAAACTTGGCGCCACAACGCAACTTCTGCCCGCAGGCGAGCTTTACGTTGCTCTGGAGCGAGGACGCATCGACGCAACCGAGTTCTCGCTTCCAGTTGTGGACCAGGCTCTCGGTTTTGCGGAGATCGCCAAGTATTACTACTTCCCGGGGTGGCATCAGCCCGCGAGCTGGAACTCGCTTATTATGAATATGGATGTGTGGAACGGCTTTGACGAACAGACTCAAGAACAAATTCTCTTGGCCTGTCGTGCAACGGTGAACTGGTCGCTGGCGGCCGCCCCGGAGCCGCAGGGCGCCATCATCGAAGAGTTCCGCGCAATGGGCGTTGAGACCAAGCGCTTCCCAGATGAAGTGCTTGATGCGCTTCGCGTGGCATCCAAGGAGGTTCTGGAAGAGCAGGCAGCCAAGGATGAGATTTTCGCCGAGGCTTATCAGTCCATTCAGGACTATCTCGCGAAGGCGGAAATCTGGACATCGTTGCAGTCTATTCCAGATCCTGCGGAGTGATGAATAGATGACGGATCGTTCCAATTTGGAGCGGGTCGGCCATGCGCTTGTCCAAGCAAGCGCATGGCCAGGCCGTATCGCCGCCTGGCTGATCCTGCCGATGATGGCCCTCGTCCTAGTGGCGATCATTGGCGCGATTCTCCGCATCGGGCAGCTTGCGACCTGGGAGGTGGAAGTCCCATTGTTCGGCACGGAGCTCACTTTGATGGGGTTGGCCGAACTGCAATGGCATCTGCTTGCTGTAATGGTGATGCTAGGCATGTCCTATGCCTTGGCGCGCAACGCCCATGTCCGGGTCGACATGCTGTATGCGCGGTTTACGCCACGCGGCAAAGCGACAGTCGATCTAATCGGCGACCTCTTATTCCTATTACCTTTTTGCGCAATTATTGGCTGGCTGAGCCTTGGCTTTGTAGAATTTGCTTACAACACTGGAGAGCGGTCCGATTACGGCGGACTCGTCGACAGGTATCTCGTGAAATCCATTCTGCCGATCGGCTTCGGATGCCTGGCACTGACAGGCATTGGGCGAGTTCTGATGCATCTGAGCACCTTGATTACTGGCAGAGGACAGACGAATGATTGAATATATTCTGCCGATATCGATGGTCGTGGCGATCATCGCTGGAATTTTTTCGGGGTATCCCGTTGCTCTGGTGCTAGCTGGTGTCGGCATCCTTTTCTCGTTCATTGGGGATATTCCACTTGTTTTTCTCAATACGGTGTCTTCCCGCATCTTCACGGGTATCCTGACCAACTGGCTGATGCTGGCAGTGCCATTGTTCGTGTTCATGGGCTTGATGCTGGAGAAGTCCAACATCGCGCGAAACCTTCTGTTGTCGCTTGAGCGTCTGTTCGCGCAGAGACCGGGCGGGCTGGCCTTGTCGGTGACGATCGTGGGTGTAGTCATGGCCGCAAGCACGGGCATAATCGGAGCGTCGGTGGTGATGCTTGGGTTGATGGCGCTGCCAGTGATGCTCAAACAGAACTATTCCATGAAGCTGGCGGCGGGAACAATCTGTTCCGCGGGCACGCTAGGCATCCTGATCCCGCCGTCGATTATGCTGGTTTTGGTGGGCGACATTTTACAGATATCTATCGGTGATCTGTTTATGGGTGCGGTTATTCCCGGCCTTATGCTTGGCGGTCTTTACGCGCTCTATATCCTCGTCACCACACATCTCGACCCTTCTCTTGCACCACCGAGTCCCCAGCAAGAAAAGGTCTCGACGTTCGAGGCGATCGCCGTCCTAGTCAAACACCTGATCGCCCCAGTCATACTGATCCTCGGGGTGCTTGGGTCAATCGTGGCCGGGGTCGCAACACCAACAGAGGCCGCCGCAATCGGCGCTCTTGGCGCGACCCTGCTTGCCGCTTTTATGCGGCAACTGACCTGGAAAAACCTGGTAAGTTGCGTTCAGGAGACGGCCCTGACCTCAGCCATGATTTTGACCGTGGCGATCGGCGCTACGGTCTTCAGCGCAATATTCAAGCGCGTTGGTGGTGATTACATGATCGAAGACGCTGTAATGGCGATCGCATCAGGGCCTTACCAGACGCTGTTCCTTATCATGGGACTGATCTTCGTCCTTGGTTTCTTTCTTGAATGGATCGAAATCAGCTACGTTGTGTTGCCGTTATTCGCACCTATCATCGCCGCGCTTGATTTTGGGCTGGGTAATTCGGGCATCACGTTGACATGGTTCGCCGTGCTTGTAGCGGTCAATCTGCAGACGTCATTCCTTACGCCTCCGTTCGGCTATGCGCTGTTCTATCTGCGCGGTATTGCCCCCCCTGAAGTTGGCATTCGCGACATCTATTCCGGGGTCGTGCCGTTCGTGCTGATTCAGCTTTTTGGGCTTGCGATGTGCATCTTATTCCCGGCGCTTGTTCTTTGGCTCCCGAATGCACTCGCCAATTGAAGGCAAGGAAATGAGCGATTTTTTCAAGTTGACAGGCAAGCGGGTCGTCATCACGGGCGGCACAAGTGGAATAGGGCTGGCAACGGCGGGCGCTTTTCTCGATGCGGGGGCCAAAGTCGTGATTTGTGGACGGTCCGCCGAGCGCGGACAAGATGCCATGAACCAACTTGAGGACCGGGGGCCAGTCTGGTTCGTTCCGGCTGACGCCGCAGACGATGCGGCAATCACTGGACTAGCCCGCGCGTCGGATGGGTATATGGGCGGGGTGGACGTGATCGTCTGCGCTGCGGGAACCAACCGACGTGGTGCGCCGCAGGATCTGAGTCTTGCGGAGTGGGATGATGTTCTGGACTCAAGCCTGCGAGGAACTTTTCTTACAGCGCGTGCTTTCTATCCGGGATTGTGCGCATCTGGCGATGGGCGGATCGTCACCATCGGCTCGATGCTGTCGGTTCTGGCAAACGAGGTGACGGCCCCCTACGCGGCCGCCAAGGGCGGTGTGGTTCAGTTGACACGCAGTTTGGCGGTGGCTTGGGCGAAGGACGGAATCTTGGCCAATTGTATCTTGCCTGGTTGGGTGGATACACCCCTGACGCAGCAGGCCCGGAAGGACATGCCCGACTTAGACCGGCGGGTGCGCGAACGCACCCCTATTGGCCGTTGGGCGGCGCCGGAAGAGATCGCAGGCGCGATACTGTTTTTAACCACGCCGGCGGCGGGTTTCATGACCGGTGCGGCAGTGCCAGTGGATGGTGGCTATCTAATACGGGCCTAATCCTCAGACCCGAGAAAAAGGCGAAATGACATGACCGAGCGCAATTCGAGACTCACCGGATTTTCAACTCTCAGTCGCACCGAGCGACTTGAGGTGCTCAAAACCTGGCTGCCCGAGGGAGGCCAAGGCACCGAAACACTGAACGATACTGGATCACTGGCCCCTGATCTGGTCGAGCGGATGGTGGAGAATGCCATTGGCGTAATGCCTGTCCCTATGGGCATTGCGACCAACATGATTGTGGATGGCGAAGATGTGCTGATCCCAATGGCGACCGAGGAGAGCTCGGTGATTGCCGCCGTCTGCAATTCCGCCAAGCGGTGCCGATCCACAGGCGGGTTTCGCACCTCCTATGCCGGATCGCTGACGATTGCCCAAGTCCAGATCCTTGACGTGGCCGATCCGCATCGCGCACGTCTCGAGATCCTGCGCAGGATCGGCGATATCCGCGACATCTGCGATCGGGTCGATCCTATGCTCGTGGACCTAGGTGGCGGATTGCGGGATGTCGAGGTGCGCCTGCTTGATGGTCGGCTCAGCTCTATGGTCGTGGTGCATCTGATCGTGGATACACGGGACGCCATGGGAGCGAATGCCGTCAACACAATGGCTGAGCGGATCGCGCCAGTTTTGGCCGAGTGGACCGGTGGCCGGTCCCTGCTGCGGATTCTGTCGAACCTTGCAGACCGGCGCCTGACCCGCGCCGAAGCAATTTGGCCCGCCAATGAGATCGGAGGTCCGGCCGTGGTCGACACGATGCTGGAAGCGGCCGATTTCGCGGTCATCGACCCCTACCGCGCGGCGACGCATAACAAGGGGATTATGAACGGCGTATCGGCGGTCGTGCTGGCAACGGGCAATGACACCCGCGCGATCGAAGCCGGCGCCCATGCCTTTGCCGCGCAATCCGGCCATTACGGTCCACTGACCCGCTGGGAAAAAACCGCGACTGGCGATCTTGTGGGGTCCATCGAAATTCCGCTGTCCCTGGGCATTGTGGGCGGTGCAACGCGCATCCACCCGGTCGCGCAGCTAGCGCTTGGCATCATGCGGGCCGAGAGCGCCGAGCGGCTGTCCCGCATCGTCGCCGCTGTGGGGCTTGCCCAAAATTTCGGCGCGATCCGTGCGCTGGCGACCGATGGCATCCAGAAAGGCCATATGGCTTTGCACGCCCAGAATATTGCTATCGCGGCAGGTGCCGAGGGTGATGAGGTCCAGCATGTCGCTGACGGTATGAAGACGCGCGGCGAGATCAACGCGCGCATGGCCGAAATCTTACTGGCGGAGATTCGCGCGTGACCTGGCGGCGCAGTTCCCGCGGCACGCGCATCGCGGACAATGGACGGGACGCGCCGGCATGAAATACACTGCGATCGACATGGTTACCGGCATGCGGCGCCTGACGGTCGAGAACGAGGACTGGGCTCGCCTGTAGACCAAGGACGCCAAGAGACTTGCAACTCTAGTGATCACGGCCCGGCGCTTTGAGGAAAAGATCCTGTTTCTCGACAAGCGCGGGCTGGTGCATGGCCCAGCACATTCCAGCCTAGGGCAGGAAGGGGGGGCTGCGGGTTGCATTGCAGCGCTGCCTATAGACACGATGATGAACGGCTCGCACCGGGCGCATCACCAAGTCGTGGCCAAGGTCGTCAATGCGCTTTACACGGACAATTACGACCCATCGGCCAGTGATCTTCTGCGCGACGAGATGCGGCAGGAAATCCGCCGAATGATGCACGAGATACTGGGACTGGCCGATGGGTGGACCGGTGGGCGGGGCGGCTCCATGCATTTGCGGCGCGAGCCGCTTGGCGTCATGGGCACGAACGCCATCGTGGCCGGTGGTCTGCCCATTGCCTGCGGCCACGCCTTTGCCGAGAAAAGCCGCGGCGGCGAGCGCCTGACCGTGTCGTTCTTCGGAGACGGGGCGCTGCATCAGGGAACCACCCACGAGGCCATGCACCTGGCGTCGCTTTATCATTTGCCGGTGTTGTTCTTTTGCGAAAACAATGGCTACGCCGTCTCCACCACGGTCGCGCAATCCACATATGAGACCAACCTGAATACGCGTCCCTGTGCGCATGGCATCGAAAGCCTGCATGTGGATGGGATGGACCCTCTGGCGGTATGGTTGGCAACCAAATGGGCCGAGGATCACATTCGCACCAAAGGCCGCCCGGCTTTCATCCAGGCCGATGTCTATCGCTATTATCACCAGTCTTCACCTATACGAGGCAGTGCCTTCGGCTATCGCACGAAAGAGGAGGAAGAGGCATGGCAGGCGCGGTCGCCATGGGAATACCTGTGCGAGCGCCTGCTCGCGCATAGTATCGTGGGGCAAGACGAGTTGGACACTATAGATGCCGCAGTGTCCGAAGCGGTGGGGTTCGCGGCCGAAAGCTGCACCGAAGGCATGGGATCGTCAATTCGCATCCCTGCGAAGCTTTGGCCGGCACCCACAACGGTGGACGACCATCTTGTGTCCGACATGCGCGAGTTCGACGGCCTGCACGCCGCCGAGGCTGAGGATTTCGCGCCAGATGACATGCGCGAGATGTCGTTCATCGAGGCGATTCCAGCAACCATGGGCGCGGCGATGGCGCGCAACAGGGATGTGGTGCTTTTTGGCGAGGACGTGGCGAATATGGGCGGGGGCACGGTAGGCGCGACGCGCGGTCTGTCGCGGTTCTTCGGCACGCAGATCATCAACACCCCGATCACCGAGAACGGTTTTTGCGGCTTGGCCGTCGGAGCCGCAATGTCCGGGATGCGGCCCATCATCGAATTGATGTATAGCGACTTCTTTCTGGTCGCGGCGGATCAGCTGTTCAATCAGGCGGGCAAGATCCGCCATCTATTCAATGGCACCGCGCAAGTGCCACTGGTCCTGCGATGTCGCCTGCCAGGACTGGAGGGGTATGGCTCCCAGCATTCGATGGACCCCACGAGCGTTTTCGCATTGTTCCCTGGCTGGCATATTCTGGCGCCATCCAACGCTTTCGATTACGTGGGATTGATGAATTCGGCACTGCGCTGCAACGATCCGGTTTTGATCATCGAGCCACAGGCTCTGCACAAGCAAAAGTGTCCGGTGCCTAGATTTTTGGACTATCACATACCGATAGGTAAGGCGAAACGGGTGCTGGCGGGTGACGATCTTACCCTGCTCACCTCGCTTGGCATGGTGGGGCTTTGCTGCGATGTGGTGCAGCAATCAGGCATCAGCGCGGACGTCATCGATCTGCGCAGCCTCGCGCAGCGCGATATCGATTATGATCTGATTGGGCAGTCTGTGCGCAAGACCGGGCGCGTCGCTGTCATCGAGCAGGCCACGCGCGGGGCGAGTTTCGGTGCGTTCCTTGCGGATGAAATCCAACGTCGTTTCTTCGACTATCTTGACCAACCGATAAAGCGAGTGACCGGTCAATGGGCGCCACCTACGGTTTCCCGAGTGCTTGAGCGCGCAGCCCTTGCTGATCATAATGACATTGAAGCATTGCTGTATGAGATGCTGCGAGACAGTGGTTTACAGCCGTTGGGTGCCGAGCCCTTTTGATCACCAACCGGATTTCGTAGCTAGATGTGCTTTCATTCACCAAAAAAGGACCACTTGCGGCTCTCCCGCCGGAGTTTATCCTGTGATCGGTCTGCCCGGACGCTGGATCGGGAAATGCTTCAGGACGTCATTCGGCGAAAGCTCTGAAGCCTGGCCGTTTGCGCGAGATTGTTACCGGGATGTGCGTCGACTGGGGCGTATCGATCCGGCGGGCCTGTGAAGCCATCTGCTTCGACACCTCAACCTACCACTACAAGTCCCGGCGAACAGACCAGGCTGCCGTCGAGAGGCGGATCAAGGAGATCGCTGAGACACGGGTGCGCTATGGCTACAGGCGTGTTCACGTGTTGCTGCGACGGGAAGGATGGATGATCAACATGAAGAAGACCCGCCGGATTTACAATGAGTTGGGCCGGCAGCTGAGGAACAAGCACCCGAAACGACGGGTGAAGACAAAGCTGCGGGAAGACCGTCAGGAAGCGGTCGGGCCAAACGATGTCTGGGCAATGGATTTCGTGCACGACCAGCTCGCCCTAGGCAAGAAGCTGCGCATCCTCACCATTGTCGACACACATTCCCGCCTCTGTCCGGCGGTCGATCCGCGGTTCAGCTATCGAGGTGAAGATGTCGTTCAAACGCTCGAACGGGTCTGCGGTAAAATAGGTTACCCGAAGACGATCAGAGTTGACAACGGCAGCGAATTTATCTCTCGCGATCTCGATCTCTGGGCCTATGCCAACGACGTCACGCTGGACTTCTCGCGGCCAGGAAAGCCCACAGACAATGGCTTCATCGAGGCCTTCAACAGCAAGCTCCGCGCGGAATGCCTGAACGCACATTGGTTCATGAGCCTTGCGGATGCCCGAGAAAAGTTGGAGGATTGGCGTAGGCACTACAACGAGGACAGACCCCACAGCGCGATCGGCTACAACGTCCCGGTTGCCATGCATTATCCCGATGGCGTCACCAGCCCGTCATCGTGAAAGACCCGGAAAAACCCAGCTTCCGGCGGTCCAAAGTTGGGGAGCACTGCACAGACCCGTAGACTCTCGTCATCAACAAGGGAGCCTCGGGGGGCAGGTCAGCGCCAATGCGCCCCGAGGCAACCCTCAAGTGCTCGACAGCTTCATCAATGTCCAACGGCGACGGTTCATAACCGCGGCCTTGAACGAGATGCCGGACCGCGCATACGGCAACCTGGGCGGCAAAATCGGGCTCCTTGAGCTTCAGGTCCCAGGCCGCGCGGATCAAGGTTGCCGGTGCCGCATCATGTTAAGCCGCGCAATCCAGCGCGATATCCAGGAACCTCGCCGTCTTTGCCGCGGCAAACCATTTTCCTTTTGAACCGTGAGCAGCGATCAAATCCTCAAGGATCATCCGGGCGTCAAGGTCGGGGTAGCGCTTCACGAGATCACGCCAAATGGCGATATAGGTATTACCCGAGGCCGTGGGTAGACCAAATCGACGATAGGCATCCTCCTCACGGCCTTGACGGACCAGGATCTTTTCACAAAAGCGTGCAATGTCTCGACGCCCCTAAGGCTGGCGGTCATCGGCAAAAAGTGCCGCCGCGTAGGCCAAGGCTTCATCCTCACCCCCTTGACGCAACAAGGCGTCAGCGCCGAATTTTTCGTCAAACCACAGGTGGGTCTTCTTGATCGCCAGCAAATCGAGAAGCTCAGCGAAACGCCCTGCCTCGAGCAGGCACGACAGCGTCAAGGTCGCTGTAGGAACATGCGCGTAACGTAAGTGATCGGACCATGCGGCCTAGATGAGATCGAGATCACGGTCAGCATGCAGGTTGATCAAAGCCGGGAAAGCCGCGATTTCACCACATCAATCCGCAATCGGTGCGAGGTTATCAACGCCGTCATCGATGATCGCCTCACGCAGAAGCTCCAGCCATTTTGCCCGAGTGTTCTCATCGGCCGGTGCATCAATCAAGATTGGCAAAAGCTCATCAAGCATCCTCCGGACCGCTGTGCCGAGCGCCCCAGAGGATGTGTCAATATGCTCAAAAACGGGCCAAATACGCTGGGCCAGCGCAATGACGCCCTCGGCGGCGATCACAGGTTCCGAGCGGGCCACCGCCCGGATTTCGGCGCAGGCGGACTTTAGCCTGTCGATAGCCTTTGCCGAGGAGCGCCAGCTGTAAGCACCGGCACGCATGCCCGACTTGAAGGCCCATTTATGTGCGGGACGCCGAGCCGCAGTTATTGTCCTCGTGATGATGTTCGCTGAACCCAGTTGGAACCAGCGTAGCCGACGACATGTACGAAAACCGTTCGCGTGGCATCATCGACCGTGAAGGCGACAACTGCCTTCCTGCCTGCAGAAATGGCGCGAAGGCCCGAAGCTATCTCCGCTCGGATGCTGCCCTTGTGCGGGGTGTCCGCGAGGCTCAATACGACTTCCTCAATCTCAGCCAAGCGACGCTCTGCAGCTTGCGGCCCCGCGCAACTGACGATCATTTCCGCAATCGATTTCAGGTCGTCCTCGATAGCCGGGTGGAACCGGATACGGTACTTCATCTGCCATGCAACGCTCAGATGGCTTGACGCGCAGCCGCAAAAGCAGGCGCAGAATCAACGTATTCGTCGCGCGCAGTTTGCATCCGCGCCCGAATTTCGTTGGCCATACCGTCAAGCAAGATAGCCCGCTCCTCTTCATCACGGATCATCTGCTCAAGCGCTGCGGCAACGGCCGCACTTTGTGAGGCAAACACGCCCTCACCGACTTTCTCAGTCAAGAAACGATGGTGTCGGTCGGTAAAGCTCAGGGTGGTTTTGTGGGTCATCATTCGCCTCCGGTATGACTAAGTAGTCTATGCGGACATGGCTAAGGTTTCAACAGATGGATCGTCAAGCCTTGGCGCATTAACCGGTCTGTTGGCCGGTGACTTGCAATACATACGCCTTCCCCTACTTCGACCGCCCTCGGAGTGGCTGATTGGCGGCTCGAGATAGTGCGCTGCTAGAGAGTTGTGCGCCGTTCTCCGTTTGCCGATCTGTCTTGCCGTCTTCTCAGTTTACCTTGTGGACACGGACTGGCCAGAATTTCCTCCGACTGCTCTTGTGTCGGGGGCGGTCAAGCGGCACCTTGAACTGGAGGAAAGAGATGGAGTACGCGAGTACATGAAGAAATTGGTCTTGTCCGGCGCTGTATCGTTTACGCTCGCAATCTTTGGTTCGGCAATGCCCGCACTTGCGGATGGAGCAATTGTTGGCCTGATGTCGGAAGATGACACTCGGGTCCTCGAGGCGTTTGACGTGCGCCGCGAGGCAGCAATCGCTGCTGCAATGGAAGTTTCTGACGAAGTTTCAACTGAGTTGCTTCGACAGGTTCTGGCTGGCGAAGTTCTGTCATTCGACGATGGCTATGATCCGAGTGGCGATTGGCGCTGCCGTTACCTCAAGCTTGGTGGAGACCCGGCGCTGACCGTGTATGGCTGGTTTTCTTGCCGCATCTTTGATGACGGTGCGGGATGGGTGATCCAGAAGATTGATGGCTCCCAGCGTAGCATGGGGCGCCTCTATAATCTGCCACGAGAGCAGCTGCTCTATCTCGGGGCGATGCATTATGCCTATGAAGACCCGATCTGGTTTGGCAATGACCCTTCACGCAATCAGTTGGCGCTTCTCTCACGATTGGATGACGGGCGTATGCGGCTGGAATTCCCCGCCCCGTTGGTCGAGTCAGAGTTCGACATCCTCGAATTAGCGCACTGAGCGGGCGCGGCTCTCAGGGACGCGGGGTAATACTCGCAGGGGCGAAGAGCGGACGTTCCTGGCCCTCATCGATGAAGATCGCAAGATCGGGCCAGCGTAGATCCATTAGGAAATAACGAACGCCGTGGGTTGAGACGCCATAAGGCCCGCAGGCGGGTTCAGGGATGTCTCCTGATACCGTAGGGCTGAGTAAGGTCCGGTCTGCCGGTGCAAGAACGTAGAAAGCCATCGTGCGCGGTGCGGGACGCAGCGCGATTGCGTCCCAGATGCAAACGGCATTCGCATCCAGCGCGCCTGCCTCGATCAGCGTCTGACTGAGGTCACTGATGTTTGAACCCCGGGGCAAGGCAAATGCCTTCACCGCAATGCCCATGTCGCTGTCGTCGGCTCGGGTTACGAAGGCGGCCTCGCCCTCATCCCACATAACTTGCCATGTCCTGTCGTTGAAGCGACAGGTTTCTGCCCAGAGCCCGATGCCGCCGCCCTCGCGCCAGTGCCAAGAGCAGTTTGCCGCATCGGTTTGCCAATCAGGCATGTCCGGCCTGTAGCTGCCATTGGCCTGTGCCATGACCGCCGAGGTGGCGGCGAAAACTGCTGCCGCTATCGCTGCACGGATCATTGCCCCCACCAGCCTTCCAGTTTGAGAGCTTGCCGTGCCGTCTCGTGCATATGGCATGCCTCAGTAGCCGGTCCTCCGCCCGTGCCGCCCATCCATTGCGCCTGTTCGTAAAGGCAAAAGGCATCGCGGAACGAGATCCATGCCCGCTGCATGGCCAGAAGTCTCTCTTCAATCGACGCGGCAGCCGAGCCGAGTTCGCGCATTTCGGCATCTTGTTCTTTGGCTATATTCATGCGTTCCGCATAGGCCGTATTAAGTCGTGCATCCCAGTAGTCGCGCTCACCATCGAGGCACTCCATCATCCCAATGGTCGTGTCGCCGCCTAGTGTCATCATACAGGCCGCAGCTGCACGACCGACGCAGTCCAAGACAGCATGTCCCGAAAGCCCCGGTGAGGTCGCATATACCTCGCTTACGCAGGCTTCTGTCGCATCCGGCGCGAAAACCGGCTCGGCCTGCGCGGGTCCCGCTATCGCAATGTTAAAAGCCAGGACGGTCACGGCGAGGGGCACAACCTTGGTATTGTTCCACTTTTGTGAACGCGTGTTTTTGTACGTCATCAAATTTGTCCTTTTTCGCACCATTCTCCGGCAGCTGCGGAAAAGGTCAAGAGATTGGGCAAGCCGATAACACACGCAAGAGCAAGCATGCTGGGGATAGCCTTGGTTTGCGGCGTCGATCCAATTACAAGGTATTAAAAAATGATGAGAGGCTTATCTGATGACGGACAAGCAAAACCATGAGATCCCCGCCGGTATCGGGTTCTTCAATCGCCCCGTCGTTTGCCGGATTGCGGAAGATGAACTTGAGATTGCGCGTGGTGCTGACGTGACACGGATCAGCTACGATATACTGTCAGAAATCCGCTTTCACCGACGTGGAGCGGGTCGTGCTGTGCTCGGGGTCCAAACATCGGATGGAAATACGATGACTCTCAGATTGATGGCCACACCCGGTTCCAACGGCGTGATCGATGATTTCGTGAAATCGCTCCTCAAGCGCGTTGCACACTCGTCACCGGAAACAGCGCTTGTGTCTGGGCCAAGCCGAACACAGTGGATTGCCTCCTGGATTGGGGTGCTCGCGTCCGGAGCAATTTTGCTTTTTTCTGCCTGGAGCCTGATTGCTGGCGGCCAGATTGGGCCGATGCTAATGCCGGTTGGGATTGCTCTCGTCAATGTGGCTGTTGTGGTACCGATCCTGCGATCAGGCAAACCGCGCCAGTACGAGGTGGCCGATGCCACGTTATTGCTTGGTTGAATAAATAGAAAACTGTTGCAACGAGTGACCAGGTTTGGCGGCGCGATCATCTTTTCTTGTCTTGGGGGGCCTCGAAAAATGTTGACCAGGTGTTGACCAGAAACTAGATGCCAAAATCCCCAGTGTTTTACTAGGGATATAAGCATTTGATTTGTTTGTGGAATTTTGTTGTGGGAGGGCGCGTTGAACAAGCTCGTACCGATCGACAGATTGCAATATCGGTCTAACTGCCGCCCGGCGCCTTAACAACAAAATCAACGAAGAGAACCCACTCATTACGAATTTTGCCGTCCATATGTTGGACATAACCGGACGAAGCTGTCTGAAGTCGCATAACTTCTTATAATTAAATCACTATTTTGAGCAGCGATCTTAGACGTTGTCGGACCAAGCCACAGAACGTTTGACGTACATTCCCTACTAATCCCCTACTAACTGCGCTCACGTGGCGTTGGCCGCCCACTTTGAGCCGCCTGACACTGCGGCGTCACCAAAAGTCTCATTTTGGGAAGCGCCGCCGTAGCGCGACCTTTAGAACGTGCCTGGCACATGCTGAAGTGCAACCTTTTGGGACATTCCAGGGCTTCAACCCCAAGAAAGTATCAGTATTTCCGAGTAAATTACGCCAAAGTTTCTCTATTACTCACCAATTGTGAGTCATATATTGAGTTCAGAAGTTTTGGAGAACCAAATGCCCATCAAATCTGAGACACTCAAGAAGCTGCGTGGCGATCTGTCCCAAGAGGCCCTTGCGGAAAAGGCAGGTGTGTCCCGCAAGACCATTAGCCGGATAGAGAACGGCGAAGCCGATCCGGAGAAAATCCGGCTGGTAACTGTGGAGCGCCTGGCCAAGGCACTCGGGACTACGGCGGAAAAACTGGCGGCCGACCCAGGCGAAGAAAGCGTAAACGAAGCGCTTCTGCGCAGCTGGGGATACAGAAAAATCAACACATTTCTGCACGGCGACACTGCACTTTCACTTGCGCTAGTCGAGCAGAAATATGGAATTTCGGCCAAGAGGCAGCTCGACATGGCGCCCCTGTTTGCTGCTCTTCTTGCTGAGATGAGCTTGCGCGATCGGGGTCAGAAGCTCGAAGAACTGTCGAACGCATTTGAGGAATACTCAGCAAGCCTTCCCCCTCACTTGCAGCATGGTGAGGTAGCGCGCCGCGATTTCGACAATGCGTACTACGACGAGAAGGAATCCATCGCGGCACGAGACCTCTTTGGTCAACAAATTCAGAAATCGGCAGAGAAACACGGCTATGCTGTCTGGCCGTTCGATCCAGACGAAGGAAACCCGTTCGTAGACTTCCTCTGGGCGATGGCAAAATCACTCGATTTGAACATCAAAGACAGCTTGGATGATGTGCCCCGCATACTTGAAGACGGCCTGCCCGAAGCGGCTTGTGTCTTGCACGAGGAAGTCCAGGAAATCTGCGGAGACAACGAGTGGGCTCGCCTTGCTCTTCAGCACGGCTACGCTCGCATCCGTGACATCCCAAAAGATCTCAGCGCGCCTGAGCAGCTGAACGAACGAGCGGCCTGGTTAGAGTCGAAATACCCTGCAGGACTTCGGCGCGAGAGAGAACAACAGATGGCTGAGCTCTTCAGCCAGGCACCTGATCTCAAACTTCCCTCTGGCGGAGGCAAAAATGCTTGATTTCTGCAGAACGCGTCACGCCGAAAGGCGACTGAACCAGCGGGGGGTCCGACCGCGCGATGTGGACTTGCTCCTCAACTCTGCGACCCAGGTTTCGCCGGATGCGTATCTCCTCACGAATAGTGATGTGGACAGGGAGATCCTTCGCCGAAAGCAAGAAATTCAACAGCTTGAGAAGCTGCGCGGGATCAAGCTTGTCGTCGAGGGCGACACCTTGATCACCGCGTACCGCTCAAAACAATCTGATCAAAGACGTGGACTTGCCCTGGAAAAGTGGAGAGCACCAACTGAGGAACCAGGAGGTGTTCTAT
>JALQUE010000145.1 GCA_023260815.1 Roseovarius sp. | reverse complement strand
AAAGAACCCACCAGCGGGCATACCCTGATCATGGGGCGGCCAGGGTCCGGCAAATCGGTGCTTTCAGCCTTTCTGATGACGCAGGCCCGTCGCGCAGGCGCGCGAATCTTCGTCTTCGATTACCGCCTTGGTATGGAGATGGCCGTCCGTGCGAATGGCGGGCGCTACGCGTCCCTGAACGCCGGTCAGCCCACGGGCCTCAACCCGCTCTGGACAGAGGTCGATGCGCGCGGCACCGCATGGCTTTCGGATTGGCTCGCCACCTTGCTCCACCGCGCCGATAAACCGCTGACGCCGGCACAGACCAACCGAATCCAGGAGGTCGTGCGCCAGAACGCGCAGGCCACCAACCCCGCCTTGCGGAACTGGCGAGACTTCGCATCGCTTTTTGTGTCCACCGATGATGGCGGTGATCTGCACCAGCGCCTACTCGAGTGGACCGAGGACGGCCGCTATGGCTGGATCTTCGGCCAGAGCCTCGAGGACACCTTCTCGCTCAAGGGCGATGTGGTGGGCTTCGATCTGACCGGCATTCTCGACAGCGAGGCCGAGAAGGAACGCATGGCCGTCCTCTCCTATCTCTTCCGCCGGGTTGAGCGCGAGATCGAGGATCGGCGCCCCACCATCATCGTGATCGACGAGGCTTGGAAGGCGCTCGACAACGCGTATTTCGCCGAGCGGCTGTCGAACTGGCTGGTGACCGCGCGCAAGCAGAACACCGTCGCAGTCATGATGACGCAATACGCAAGCCAGCTCGAGCGCACCCGGACCGGTAAGACCATCGTCGAGGCCGTACCGACGCAGATCCTGCTGCCCAATATCCGCGCCAATGCAGCGGATTACGCCATGCTGAACCTCTCGGAGAAGGAGCTCGACGTCCTTCTCAACACCGGCAGCAACAGCCGCTTGGCGCTGATCCGCGACGACCAGGGCTCGATCGTCGTCGATGCCGATCTGAGCGCGCTTGGACCCAATCTCACCATCCTCGGCGGCATGGAGAAAGGCGAGGCGCTCGTTGGCGCCGATTACCGCGACCGCCCGGACTTCTGGAGGCTTTCTTGATCCGTACCCTGTTTCTTCTCGCCGCGCTTGGCGCTTTGGCCTCCTGCGCCCAGTACCGGGAACCGCAGGCCAATTGCTTCACCTTCCTATCCTCAACAGCCCCTGTCGCGCCTGATTGCGACTTCACGCCCCTTGGCGCCCCGGATGGCGACGTTGAAGTCTAGCCTGCCTCATATCCTGGCATTTTGCCTACTGCCCGGTCTTGGCTTCGCCCAAGGTGTGCCGACCAATGACAGTGGGCTGACCGCTCGTGACATCGTCGAGACCGGGGATCGAGAGACAGACTTGGCCCTTCAGGCCGACAAGCTTGTAGTGCGTGAACTCATCGCCGAGATCGAACGAGAGCAGCTGGAAACGCTGCGACGCATCCTCGATGCGCAGACAAGCTTCGGCGGCCAGGGCTTGCCGGCCATGGTATCAGGGCTTGAGGGCGGCAGCGGCGATCCCGACCGCGCCGCCGAGGCGGTCTATGGCACGCGCGAGATCGACCCCAACCCGGGCGGCGCGCAGATGTTCGGGGATGCTGCGGAGAACATCGAGCGGCTCATCATCCGCGTGGCCCAGGAGACCGGCGGCTTTGCCGGTGTGACTCGAGCAGGCCTCTCGCCCGTCCAGTGGCGCGCGCTGCTTCAAGCCCTGATCTGGCAGGAAAGCCGGTTTACGATTGGGGCACGGTCTCCCGTCGGTGCCTACGGTCTCACCCAGATCATGCCTGGCACGGCCAGCGATCTGGGCATCAACCCGGAATACTACGACAGCCCCTATCTGCAGGTGCATGGCGGCGCGCGCTATCTCGCGACCCAGCTGAACACATTCGATGGCAACATCATCAACGCCCTCGCGGCCTATAACGCCGGACCCGGCCGGGTTTTCGAGTATGGCGGCGTG
>JALQUE010000125.1 GCA_023260815.1 Roseovarius sp. | reverse complement strand
CGTGCCACCGGCCCGGGCGGTGCCGCCGCTCGCACCGCGGCACCGCCCGGGACCGGCGAGTCCCATCCCACGCACTCGGCTTGAGGTCCGTCTCGCCGTACGCGGATGGTGACGGCGCCTGACCGGTCACGTCACAGACCAGCGATGCCACAATGGCGGAATCCACGCCTCCGGAGAGGTACACCCCAACCGGCACATCGCTGCGCAGACGCAATTCAACACTGCGCCGCAACCGGTCGCGGATCGCCTGCTTTGCCTCCTGTTCATTGGCCACAGCTGTCTCTGACGCAAAACTCAGCGCTTCGTAGGCGTTTTGGGTCATGGTGCCATCGCTGGTGATCACCGCGTAATACCCCATCGGCAGGCTTTCGATGTCTTCGAACCCGGTCTGGTGGGGCAGGGGGGTCCATTGCCCAAGGATGGACGCGATTTCAGCGGTATCGGGTCGGAACTCGAAACCCGGAATGTCCAGAAACGCCTTCATTTCCGACGCAAAGGCGATTGTGCCGTTCTGGCGGCTGATGAATAGCGGGCGTTTGCCAAACCGGTCTCTGGCAAGGTAGGTGTCGCCTGTCATGCGGTCCATGATGGACAAGGCAAATCCGCCGTTCAGCTTTGGCAGACAGGCCACACCCCATTCGATAAACGCGCGCAGGACGACTTCGGTGTCGCAAGTTGTGACAAAGCGATGACCCAACGACACAAGCGTGTCACGCAGTTCGCGGTAGTTGTAAATCTCGCCATTATAGCAAATCCACCAACGCCCGGCGCCATCATCCATAGGCTGTATTCCGGCATTGGGATCAAGGATCGCCAGACGAACGGTGCCCATGGCGATTCCATCATCAATGACATAGCCCGCACCATCCGGCCCGCGATGGCCGATACGCGCCAGCATGGCGTGGATGATGCGTTCAGAGTGTGGCCCGTTGAGCAATGGGCCGATGGCCCCGGCAATGCCGCACATCGCCCGGCGCTACGCCACGCGAGTGGCGGCTATTTTACTGGCCACCACGCTTTCCACCTGGGCCAGGCTGACCAAGACATCACCGGTCATTTCAGCTTCGCTGAAGGTGATGCCGAATTCCGATTCAAGAAACCGTATCATCTGGATATAGCCAAAAGAATCCATGACACCGGCTTTGAACAAATCTGTGTCAGGGGGAAACGTGTCGTCAAATTCGATCAGAAATTGATCTTCCACAAAATCGCGTATCTTGGACATGGGGTCCCCCGGTGCCGCACACAGAGCCTGTATCCTGAGCGTGCATGGCCCCAGTTTCAACCCTCTAATGCAAAAAAGCGCGCCATACCGTTGACCCAAGCTATTGTTGCAACGATACGCTATACGGGGCTGACCGCCCGCAATGCCATCAGGCATTTCGGGGGGTCAGGAAATGTAAGAACGGACAGTCTCCTATGGGGCAACTGAACATGCGTCGCTTGCTGTTCGAAGGGCAGCAAGACGGCAAGCGATTTTTTCTCGTGATGACACTTGTGTCAGGTGTCGCCAACGCGGCCTTGGTCGGGGTGATCAACAATGCCGCCGAGACGCTCCGCCAGGGTGGTGACGTCAGTTTGCAGCTGGTGACGGTGTACGCGCTTGTCCTTGCCTTGTTTCTGCTGACCAATCGCGCGACGCTGTTATACGCGAACCGCTTGGTCCAAAGCCGGATCGAAGCATTCCGACGTCGGCTCGTCAAAAAGATATCCCGCGCAGACCTGCGTGTGATCGAACAGTTGGGAGAGGGCGAGGTGCATGTGACTGTTTCGCAGGAAACAGACCACCTGTCGCAATCGATTCCGCTGATCATCGGGGCCGCGCAAAGCGGGTTTCTGCTGTTGTTCCTGCTGCTTTATATCGCCACGCTGTCGCTTGTGTCCTTTGTGTTGGTCAGCGGGTTCACCGCAGCGGCACTTTACTTTTTTGTCGCCCGGCAAAAGGCATTGGCGACCGCGTTGGTTGATGTCCATCACCGCGAAGCCGACATGTTGGACACGCTCGGCCACTTCACCAAGGGGTTTCAGGAAATCCGTCTGAACGCCGCCAAGAATGACGCCCTGTTTGACCATTTCGGCGCAGTTGCTAAACGCTTGGAGGCCACACTGCTGGGCCTTGGCAACCGTTGGGTGGCGCTGATTCAGTTTTCGAACGCGTTCATCTTCCTGTTGGTGGGGGCGGTTGTTTTTGTTCTGCCGATCTTTTTCGCGGGGTACACCGATACGATCTACAAGATCACGGGTGCCACGGTGTTTGCCCTCGGCCCCTTTGCCGCGATCACTGCGGTGGTGCGGTTGATTGGCCGCGCAGAGGCCGGGCTGAGCCACCTTTACGGACTTGAGGCGCATCTGGAGCAAAATGCGCGCCCCGCACGCCCTGCAAATGCCACAGGCCAATCCGACGGAGCATTCACTGGCTTTTCAGAGATTTCGCTGGATCAAGCGACCTTTGACTACGTCAACGACGCGGGCGAGGTCATGTTTGCCGCCGGTCCTCTTGATCTGACCCTGCACAAAGGGGAAATCCTGTTTCTGACAGGTGGGAACGGCAGCGGTAAATCGACAGCGCTCAAACTGTTGTCGGGTCTTTACAGGGTGACAGGCGGCGCGTTGCGCTGTGATGGCACAGCCGTAAAAGACACGGACCTGCTTGCTTTTTCAGCGCTGTTCTCGGCCATCTTTACGGATTTTCATTTGTTTGACCGCCTTTACGGATTTGACGATATCCCGCCACAGCGTGTAACGGATTTGATCAAGCGCATGAAATTGCAGGACAAGGTGGGGTTTGAAAATGGCAGCTTCACCACACGTGACCTGTCCACCGGTCAGCGCAAACGGCTGGCCCTGATCGTGGCGCTTTTGGAAGACAGCCCGATTTTCGTATTTGATGAATGGGCCGCTGATCAGGATGCAAATTTTCGCTACCTGTTTTATACCGAGATCCTGCCTGATTTGAAATCGCGCGGCAAAACGATCATCGCCGTGACCCATGATGACCAGTATTGGCATTGCTGTGATCGGCGCGTGACGCTTGATCTGGGTATGGTCCTGCCGAATGGGGCGCAAAATGGCGCTGCTTGATTTCATCCGACGCGCCGATGCCGCGCAGTTGCGCTGGATGCTCGCCTATACGATGCTGGCAGGGGTCGCCAATGCTGCACTTGTGGTGGTCATCACGCGGGTTGCAGGCATGGTGTCACGCGGGGAACCACCATCGCCGTTGGCCTGGGGTGTGTTTGGCGGTGTCTTTGCCCTTTACTATGCGGCCAATCAGGTGGCGTTGGTGCGGGCGATGAAAATCATCGAAACCCTGCTGACGTCACAACGCGTTGAAATCGCCGACATGCTGCGCAAGTCTGATTTGTTGACGGTCGATGGGCTGGGGCGTGGACGCCTGTTTTCGCTGGTCGCGGCAGAGACAAACCATCTGTCGGTGACTTTCCCTTTGATCATGCAGGGCTTCCAGCAAACGATCCTTCTTTTTGTATCGCTCGCCTATCTTGGGTGGCTGTCACCCTTCGCGCTTTTGGTGTTTGTCGGCACCATCACGTTGGGTCTTGTCGCATATCGCATGATCAACGCCCAATTCGAAGGGTTGCTGGCCCGTGTTTCGGTCAAGCAGCAGCGCATCATGGACGCAATTGCCGATATCATGCGCGGTGCCAAGGAAATGCGTCTTAGTCCCCGTCAGGGGGATGCTGTGCTGGCCGCATATTGGGATCGTTCGCAACAGCTGGAACGGCTGTTGGTGCGGTCTGTGGAACATTGGGTGGTCTTGGTTCTGCTGGGCAGTGTCGCGACCTTTGGAATGTTGGGTGGCATTGTGTTTGTGTTCCCCGATCTGGCCTCGGGGCAGCGCGCGGTGATCTTTCAACTGATCCCGGTCCTGTTGTTTTGTATGGGAACGTTGACCGGCACCTTGGCGCAATCGCCGATGTTTCTCCGCGCCGAAACCGGCCTTCAGGCGCTTATGGCGATCAGACACGACCTCTCCCAAGGGCCACAGGTCACACCGGACGAGGCGCGCAGTTCTGCTGCGGTCTTTGATGGTTTCAAGCATCTGACGCTCAATGCCGGGCGGTTCAGCTACGATCCCACAAGCCCGGATCACTATAGCGTAGGTCCTCTGGGGCTGGCCGCCAGCGCGGGTGAAGTGGTTTTTCTGGTTGGTGGAAACGGCAGTGGCAAGTCGACAGTGCTTCGTCTGATTACGGGGTTGTATCCGTTGCGGTCTGGCTGGCTAAGTGTCGATGACACGACCGTGACGCGACAAACGCTGGCCGGCTACCGCGAATTGTTTTCAACGGTATTCACGGATTTTCACCTGTTTGACAGGCTTTATGGTCTTGAAGGTGTCGCTCCTGAACGGGTCTATCACCTGTTGGAGGAATTGGGCCTTGCATCGATAGTCAGTTTTGAAGATGGCTCGTTTGACAAGCTGCAACTGTCCACCGGTCAGCGAAAACGCCTGGCGCTGATCGCAGCCCTGCTTGAGGACAGGCCGATTTATGTTTTTGACGAGTGGGCAGCAGAACAAGACGTATCGTTCCGCGCGTATTTCTATAAAACGATTATACCGAATCTAAGGGCGCAAGGGAAACTTGTGATTGCCACCAGCCATGACGAATCCTTCTGGAGCGTTGCCGACAGGGTCATCAAGCTTGATCTTGGGGTTGTCGAATGGGTCCGTCCCGGCACTGATTTCGTGGACAAGTCGCAATGACGGTTCCTAAAACCGCAGTGATGTTTCCCGGCCAAGGCGCGCAACGGGTCGGCATGGGGCAGGACCTGTTCGAGCGCTATCCCGACATGGCCAACCACGCAAGCGAGGTTTTGGGCTACGACCTTCCCGCCTTGTGCCGCGATGGCCCGTCCGAACGATTGGCGCAAACGGATGTGACGCAGCCCGCGCTGTTTGTCGTCAACGCGCTGGCATGGAGGGCGCATCACGACGACACAGGCACAACACCGGACTTTCTGTTGGGCCACAGCGTGTCGGAATATGTTGCCTTGTACGCGGCGGGTGGTCTTTCGTTTGACGCGGCACTGCGACTTGTGGCCAGACGCGGTGCCTTGATGGCGCAAGCGCGGGGCGGCGGCATGGCGGCGGTTCTTGGCCTGGATGCAGCGGCCATATCGACCGTCATTGCGCGCGAGGGGTTCGCGGATATCTTTCCCGCGAATTTCAATACCCCGAAACAGATTGTTCTGTCGGGCACGCAGGCCGCGATTGCCGCCGCTGAACCTGCCTTTGTGGCCGCGGGTGCAACACATTATGTCGTCCTGCCAGTAAGCGGTGCCTTTCACACCCCGTTCATGCGACAGGCTGCCGAAGATTTCGCGCGGGATGTGTCCGAAGTTGCATTTGCACCCCTGACAATTCCGGTAATCTCCAACGTAACGGCACGCCCGCATGTGGACCCCGACGTATCAGCTCAGATGATCGCGCAGATCACCGCCCCAGTGCGCTGGAGCCAGAGTTTGCGTTGGTTGATGGCGCAAGGCGTTGCATTTGCGGACACGGTCGAATGCGGCCCCGGCGGCCCGCCGGTTGTCAGACCCATGTTCAAACGTACCGAGGTCGAGGCCGGACCACTGCCCGCATCAGAGCTTGATCCGCCAGACCCCGCACCCGACCCGCGCCTGTCAGGCCCATCCAAAAACCGCATTACGGTCGAACAGCTGGGGTCGCGTGCGTTCTGTGACAGTTTTGGTCTGCGTCTGCCGTATATGTCGGGTGCCATGTATCAGGGGATCGCGTCGGTCGAACTGGTTGTGCGGATGGCGCGTGCGGGTCTTTTGGGCGTCTTCGGCGCTGCGGGTTTGCCTATTGGCCAAATCGCCTCGGCCATTGACAGCATTCGCGCCGCCGCGCCGGACGCGCCTTTTGGTGTAAATTTCATCGCCCATATGAACCGCCCGCATCTTGAGGATGATCTGACCGATCTTTTGATCGACCGCGGTGTGCGCGTGATCGAAGCCTCTGCCTTTATGGAGGTGACGCCCGCGCTAGTCCGCTACCGCGCGGCCGGTCTTGCGCACCCTGCGGGCCAACCGTTGCAGGCGTTGAACCGAGTTATTGCCAAGGTATCACGGCCCGATGTTGCGGCGCAGTTTCTGGCACCCGCCCCCAAAGCAGTCGTCGATGCGCTGGTCACTGCGGGCAAGATAACGGTGGATCAGGCCGACATGCTTGCCCGCGTGCCAATGGCCGACGCGATCACGGTCGAGGCGGATTCAGGCGGACACACCGACCAGGGCATGCCGTTTGCGTTGGTGCCGCCGGTTCTGGGTTTGCGGGACGCCGCGATGACGCAATTTCCCGACCACGGGCCGATATTTGTCGGGGCCGGTGGCGGTTTGGGGACACCCGAAGCGATGGCGGCTGCGCTGATCTTGGGGGCAGATTACATCGTCACCGGGTCGATCAACCAATGCACGGTTGAAGCCGGGACAAGCACAGCGGTTAAAGATTTGTTAACCGGGATGGCCGTACAAGACACCGCATACGCGCCGTCGGGTGAGATGTTCGAGTTGGGCTCAAAGGTGCAAGTGCTTAAAAAGGGTGTGTTTTTTCCAGCGCGCGCCGACAAACTGGTCGCTCTGTATCGCCAGTTCGACAGTATTGACGCCATGGATGTCACAACCCGGCGCCAGATCGAGGACCGCTATTTCAAACGTGATCTGGATGCCGTGTTCGACGATGTTGCGCAAAGCTATGGCGCGGATGAAATTGACCGCGCGGCCCGGATGCCAAAGCACCGCATGGCCTTGATATTCCGGAGGTATTTCAAGGACACCACCAATTGGGCCTTGGCGGGTGATTTGGACCATAAGGTTGATTTTCAAATACATTGCGGCCCCGCCCAAGGCGCGTTCAACGCGTGGACTGCGGGCACTGATCTCGAAGATTGGCGCGCGCGACATGCCGACGATATTGCGGTGCGTCTGATGCATGCGACGGCCCAGGTGCTTGACATGCGTTTTGGTGGCATGGCGAAAGGGCGGCTTTGATGGGTGGCCCTGTTGCCATCATCGGCATTGGCCTTCGCTTGCCCGGGGCCAACGACATGCAAGGGCTTTGGCGCATGTTGGCCGCCGGGCAATCCCACATCCGGCCCATCCCGCAGAACCGCTTTGATGCTGCAGCCCTGAAAGGCGATCCACGCAAAGGGCAGTTCAGCAGCACCGACAAGGCCGGTTGGATCGACGATGCCGATTGCTTTGATGCGGCGTTCTTTGGCATTTCACCGCGCGAAGCCGCGTGGATGGACCCGCAGCAGCGCTTTGCCCTTGAACTGGCGTATCATGCGCTGGAAGACGCGGGCGTGCGCCCCGACGACATCGCGCAAACTGACACGGGCGTGTTTCTGGGCGCGTGCCACTGGGACTATGCAGAACTGCTTGAAAAACACTCTGGTGCGGTTGATGCGTATCTGCCAACGGGCATCGGGCTGTCGATCATCGCCAATCGCGTGTCGCATTTCCTTGATCTGCGTGGTCCCAGCGTCACCAACGACACCGCCTGTGCCGCATCTTTGACAGCCGTGAACGACGCGGTGCGCAGCCTGCATGCGGGTGAATGCACCATGGCGCTTGCGGGGGGCGTCAATCTGGCATGGTCGCCCAACCATTTTGTCGCCTTTTCCAAGTCGGGCATGCTGTCGCCCGACGGTCAGGCCCATAGCTTTGATGACCGCGCCAACGGCTACGTGCGCGGCGAAGGCGGGGGGGTTCTTTTGCTCAAACCGCTGGCGCAGGCTGAGGCTGATGGGGACCCTATTCATGGCGTGATCCGGGGGGTGGGCGTCAACCACGGGGGACGCACGCGATCATTGACCGTGACAAACCCCGGCGCGCAGGCAGATTTGATCGTACGCGTGCACCGCGATGCAGGCGTTGCACCCCATACCGTCGGCTTGATCGAAGCGCATGGTCCCGGCACTCCTTTGGGAGACCCGATTGAAATCAACGGGTTGAAGCAGGCATTCGCAACCCTTGGCGCTGATCAACAGGGGCCGGTGCCTGCCGTGCACTGCGCCATCGGATCTATCAAAACCAACATCGGCCATCTTGAGGGCGCGGCGGGTGTTGCAGGGATCGCCAAGATACTGGCAGCGTTTGAAAAAGGTCAAAAGCCCGGCATGGCCGGATTTCAGGCGCAAAACCGTTTGATCAATCTGGACGGGACGGGGTTCGAATTTCAGACGCAAACCAGTGACTGGCCGGAACTTGCAACTCCACGCCGCGCCTGTGTCAGCGCGTTTGGCTTTGGCGGCAGCAACGCCCATGCCGTCCTTGAAGAGGCCCCCAAACGTAACATGCGGGGTAAACGCAAATCCGCCAAAAGGTCGGACACGGCTTCCGGTCCCTGGGCCATCCCGGTGTCTGCATCTGACGAAGCGGGGTTGGTACGCAGTGTTCAGGCGCTTGCAACCTGGATCACAGGGCAAGACGCGTTTGAACTCAACGACCTTGCGGTCACGTTGCAGACCGGGCGCGCGGCATTTGCTGAACGCTGCGTCTTTGTGGCCAAGAACACGGATGACTTGCGTAATCTGCTGGATGACTGGACCGCCCAGGATGGTGTGCGGCCCAAGATCGTCGGTTGTTGCAAGCCGGGTTGCAAGGCGTTGGTCAAATGGACATCCGCCGGGGCGGACACGTGGCCAAAGAAATGGCGTGCAACCGGCCAGCGCATTCACGGACCGCTGTTTCCATTCGCGCGCGAGCGTCATTGGATGGACCTGTCGCTTGCGCCCAAGGACCAGCGGCCTGTGCCGCACCCGCTGCTGCATCGCAACACCTCGACCTGGGACGCGGTCAGCTTTTCAAGCCAGCTGACGGGCGACACGTTTCTGCTGGCCGATCATGTGGTGGGCGATGACCATGTCCTGCCCGGTGTTGCAGCGCTTGAAATGGCCGCTGCTGCGGCGCGTTTGTCCAAAGCGGTGCCACAAAATGGCCCGGTGGTCTTTTCAGACGTTGTCTGGGCGGCCCCCGTTTTTTTGCCCCAGACTGGCCCGGTTGAGGTTGAGACCTCCTTGCGGCGCGCCGATTCTGGGTTTGACTTTCGCATCAGCACGCCTGCCACACAAACCGATGACAAGGGCAATATGTATGGGCGTATCGCGGCGTGCGATGCAACCGCGCAGACGATCGATGTAGATGCGATCCAGCTGGCGTGTGGAGAGGACGTGCCTGTCACGGCATGTTATGACCGGTTGCGCGCACGCGGCGTGGCGCATGGACCTGCCTTTCGCGTTTTGAATTCGGTGTCGCGCAGCGCCAACACCGTGGTGGCCGACATCAAACTGCCACAGCGCATGATGCCGTCGCTTGGCACGATGGCGCTGCACCCGTCAATCCTCGATGCCGCCATTCAGGCATGGGTCGCGCTGGAAGAAGTGTCGGATGCCGGGGCTGCCGTACCCTTTGCCTGTCGCCGGATTACAGTGCATGGCCCATGCCAACCGCGGATGGTGGCACACTTGCGCTGCGTTGGAACAGGATCGTCCTTGATCCGGGAATTTGACATTGATCTGTGTGATCCCGACGGCACTGTTGTCGTGGCGTTCCGGGGTCTTGTCCTGCGTATGGTCAAAACGGGCGACCTTGCCCCTGCGTTACCTCGTGCGGCGTCCAAAGCTGTGACCTTGCCGGATGGCGTGGTCCTTGCCAAAGGTATTTGGCGGTATCACCCGGTATCGCTGCCAAAAGATGGGCCAGACCGGGATGTGCACATCTGGCTTGCCGGGGCGTGTCGTGGGATGGCGCAAACCCTGACAGGGCGGGCCGGGTCAGTGACCCAGCTTCCGGATGTGTCTGCAATGGAGTCCGCCGATGCAGCATTTGCGCTGTATGAACAGGCGCATGGGCTTGTGCGTGACATGTTGCGGGCAGGGGGCACAAGACCTGTGCGCATCATTCTTTTGGTCGATGACGACGCACCGCAGACACACACCGCGCCGTTGCTGGCGCTGTTGCGGGCCGCTGCCGCTGAAGCCCCGCGTGTGTCCGCCTGCCGTGTATGCATCTCTGGCAAGGTCGCACCAAAGCGCCTTGCGGCCATCGTGGACAGCGAATCTGACGCGGCATTTGTGCATGCCGATGTGCGGTATGATGCTGATGACACACGTACGGTTTGGCACCCGGTTGCGTATGACACACACGCCGTTGCCGCGCCGCCCGCACCCGGTGGCACCTATTGGATCACCGGTGGCATGGGCGGTTTGGCCCGCCACTTTACAGAGTGGTTGTTGGAACAGGGCGCGGGGCGCGTCGTTCTGAGTGGTCGCAGGGCGACACCATCCAAGGATGGACAGCAACACTTGAACCGCTGGCGCGATGCGGGCGCGGATGTCAGATATCTGCCGTGCGATGTGGCGCAACCGGGCGCTGCGCAGGCGGTACTTGCCGAACTGGGCGCGGTGCGCGGCGTCATCCATGCGGCGGGGCATCTGGATGACGGATATATCCTGACCCAGGACGCAGACAGGGCAAAAGCCGTATTCGCCCCCAAAACGCGTGGAACAGTGAACCTGGGTGCTGCATGTCACCATGCGGGGGTGGAAACGCTGCTGCTGTGTTCGTCGGTCGCGGCCACTTTTGGTATGCCGGGGCAAGCCGCCTATGGCGCGGCGAATGCATTTATGGAGGCGTTCGCCGCGCAGCATGGCGACTACGCTGCAGGGTCAACACGGGTGGTTTCGGTGGGCTGGCCGCTTTGGCAAGACGGCGGCATGACGGTTGATTCCGCGACCGAGGCTGCGATGGAACGGCGACTGGGCCTGTTGGCACTGCCGACACAGGCGGGTCTGGCGGCGCTTGGCATTGCCTTGAATGTGC
>JALQUE010000432.1 GCA_023260815.1 Roseovarius sp. | reverse complement strand
CAGCTGCGCCTCGGGCCTGCGGCCCTCTTCTATCTCGTTTATGTCGCGGGCGTGTTGTGGTTCGTCTCGCTCCCGGCGCTGCGCGCCGATGCGCCGCTGACCGCGCTCCTGACCGGCGCGGCCCTCGGGGTGCTGGCCTATGGCACCTATGAATTCACCAACCTCGCCACCCTGCGCGGCTGGTCGTGGCGGATGGTGATCGCGGATGTGACATGGGGGGCGGTCCTGACCGGTGTGTCGGCCTGGGCCGGGGTGGTGGCCGTGCGCGCCGCCGGATGGCAGGGCTGACCCGGTTTGGGGGCGATTTGTGTACAGAATGGACACAAATTCCGGGGATGGCCCGTGGTTTGGTCCTGAACGCGTGGTGGTTTCGTACGGATCGTACCAAAGGGCGGACCCGCAGGGGATGACCGATCCATGACCCGCCGCACCGCTACCCGCGGCGTGCGTGCCCCGTTGCCAAAGTAAATCTGCCCCGCACGATGCCCCGCCCCCAAGGGCCAAGGGCTGTTGACGGCAGGGGGGGCGCAAACGTCGAAGGGGCGGCGCTAAAGCGGCGCCGCCGCACCTGTTCATCCCTGAAACGCTATGGATTACAATAGCTTGAGGTCGGAGGCCATTTGCCGGCCATCGCGGCCATCCTGCAAGTCATAGCCGACTTTCTGGTTGTCCGCGAGCCCCGTGAGCCCCGATCTCTCGACCGCCGAAATATGAACGAACACGTCCTTACCGCCTTCATCCGGGGCGATAAACCCGTACCCTTTGGTCGTATTGAACCACTTAACGGTGCCTGTAGGCATTCCGTCTCTCCTTCTCAAGTCACGTAACCGTCCCGCCGCATCCGCCCCCCACCGTTGAATAAAATCGGAAAAGGAACGCCCGATGCCACGCCGAAGATGATTACACGGGCCATGTAAAAAGCAAGCAAAACACACGTGACCCCGACGCAAATGCTCGTTAAACAGGCACAGAACATGGGGGCTGCGATGATCCTGTATGGCTTGAAAACCTGCGATACGTGCCGCAAGGCATTGAAATCCTTACCCGAAGCCCACTTCGTGGATGTCAGGGACGACGGTGTGCCCTCTGATCTGCTGAAATCCGCTCATGCCACTTTCGGCGCGGCGTTGCTCAACACGCGCTCGACCACATGGCGTCAGTTGGATGAGGCCGAACGTCAGCGCAACCCACTGGAATTGTTGGCGGATCATCCGACATTGATGAAGCGCCCGCTGATCGACGCCGCGGGCAAGCTTTATCTTGGCTGGGGCAAGGATGTGCAGACCGCGCTTGCCGGCTGAGGCCAGAGCCCCGACACGTTCACCGCGCCTATTGGGCGGCGTGCGACGGGGCAACGTGGCGAGGTGACGTCCTGTTGTCCAGCAGCAGCCGGTCCACTGACAATGGCCCTGCGCCCTTGAGAACAAGGGTGATCAACAAGAACACCCACAAAGCCCGCTGGTCCAGGATCACGGAGTCAGGCACCTTGTCGAACCAAGCCCCGACGGTATTGGCCTCGGCGATGGCGCCATGACCGTAAAGATCGGTTAATGACTGAACGATGACAAAACCGATCATCCCGACCGCCGCCAGCCGCGTCAGCAGACCGATCACGATCATCAGCGGCAACAGAAACTCGGTCCAGGTGCCCGCAAGCACGACCAGAGTGTGAAACAAACCCAACTGGCTTGTGTCATAGCTCACGGCTTCCATCGCGCGGGGAAATATCTGCGCATAGGCCCCGGCGGAGGGCGAGACCATGCCAAGCAGGCCATCGCCAAGCTTGGTCAGACCTGACACCCAGAAATACATCAGGAAAAGCGCAGCGAACAGAAGCCTTGCCAGCGTTGATATCATCCAGTCGGCCCGAGACAGGGGGCCTGTGATTGCGGTGTAGGCTGTACTCAAGATCATTGCTCAATCCTCGGTTTCAACAGCAGTTATCGCGCCGCCCTGCAACAGAAGGCTCAGCATTGCGGACAGATCGAATGCCTCCGCATCAGATGCACCTGCGTCACAGGCCTCGGCCAGTGTGTTGCCCGCCAAGAGCGCGGCCACGAACGCCGCGCCGCCTTGAGGCAGCACATGCAGCGCGGGATCATACTCGGGTCGGGTGATCAGCACGTCTTGCGCCAGTGCTGCGGGTTTCGGCGCACCGTTCATGGTTGCAAAACGCCAGATGTCATAAATCGGCCAGCATGAGCGGATCAGACGTGTCGCAGCAGCAAGGCGAAACCGGGTGTGCGCAAGTGCGTCGGGTGAAAGCCGGGCTAAGGTCTCAGCGGCGACCGAACCCGAGTCCGCAGCGTGATAAGCTTCGCGCTGAGCCTGCTCAAGGCGGGCAATATCGCCAAGATACCCGATATGCGACAACGGCGGAAAGGTTTCCAGAAAGCCCGGAAATTCCTGACCGTAAAGCATCATCACCGGGATCGATGGCGGCGTTTGGAGCAGGAATAGGCCCGACACTTTCTTGAAATTCTCGTCTCCAATCAGCGATCTGACCGCTGGAAACCCATGCTCAAGGGCTTCAGTCAGCGAGACCGCCACGTTGTTGCGATAGACGTTGAAGCGGCGACCTGCGGGCTGGCCCACACCGTCGCACAGGCCCGGCGGAACCGCTGTTGTTCTGTCGAAAAGCGCGTCGTGAAAGCTTGTCTGACAGACACTCATGCCGCCACCCGTTCAAGGGCGCGGGCCGCGCGGCGGGCCTCGTCGGCAAGGACGGGCCAGTCAGGAACATCGGCGTCCCATTCGATCAGGACAGGGCGCGGGCCGGACCTTTGCAGCGTATAGTCCAAAAGTGCCCAGACCGGATCAGCAACCTCGCGCCCATGACTGTCGATCAGAAGCGGTGCGCCGTGGTCATCTTCATCCTCGTCATGGCCGCCGAGGTGAATCTCGCCCACATGCGCCAGCGGGAACGCGTCGATATAAGCCCTTGGATCAACGGCCAGGTTCGTTGCGGAAATGAACACGTTGTTCACATCCAACAGCAGACCGCAGCCCGTGCGTCGCGCGATCTCGGTCAGGAAATCGGTTTCAGAGAGGGTGCTTTCGACGAAGGCAAGATAACTGGATGGGTTTTCCAATAGCATCCTGCGACCAAGCGCTTCTTGTACCTCGTCGATGTGATCGGTGACGCGGGCAAGGGTGGTTGCCGTATAGGGCAGGGGCAGAAGATCGTTCATGAAATGGCTGTCATGGGTAGACCAGGCCAGATGTTCCGAAAAGCTGGCGGGAAGAAGCCATCCGCATAGATGCTTCAGCCTTGCAAGATGGTCGGGGTCAAGCCGTCCCTCGCCGCCGATGCTCAGGCCGACACCATGCACCGAAATGGGGAACCGTTCGGAGAGATGCCTGAGTTGCGCCAGCGGTCGGCCGCCATCGCCCATATAGTTTTCGGCATGGACTTCCAGCCATGTCACAGGGGCGGGATTTTCCAGAATGTCTTGGAAATGTTGTGGCTTGTAGCCCACGCCGGGTGCGGTGGGCAGATGTGTCGGATGGCCGGATGTATCAAGCATGATGGGCCTCGTTCGAGACTGCGTAATAAGGGATACGCGGGGTGTCCGCGCATCCCTTTTTGGTATGCCGATCAGGCTGGCAGGTCACGCTCGAGCGGCTCAAGCGACCCGTTGCGCTCGGTGCCGTCTGCCATTGCCGGCAGGTCAATCTCGGAGCAGGTGCCCTGGTCGACCAGCGTCCAGGCATTTCCCTGATAATCGACGGTCGAGCTACCGGCGCAGGTCGTGCCGGCACCGGCCTTGCAATCGTTGGCGCCCGCAAGCGACACGCCATAGCATTTCTCTTTGGTTTCCGCAGCGGCGGGTGCGGTATGCGCGGCCAAAGCGGCGGTCATGGCGCTAGCAATGGCGATGGTCTTCATGGTGTTCGACATCGAGTGTCTCCCTCACAGGTTTGAACGTCCCGTCGCAGAGCAGGTGCGCCGGACCGGCGCGTGATCCGCGACAATTTGACGTTAAGCTGTTGTCGGTACGCACAACCATTCACGAGCGCGTTAGACACGGATGCGTCACCATGTGTGAGCGGCCCGTGTTGGGCCGCCCATTGATAAGTATGGACTTTTCAGGATCGTTGATCTGGGCGTTGTCTTTTGCGACGCTGTTCTGCCCGGCAATCTTCGTAAATGTTACAGAAGATCCGGAGGGGTTGCCTCGCGTTTCAGCGCGTCCGTGACATCCGACAGGGGTTGAACCGTGGTCTGCTTCTCGCCCAAGCGGCGCAGCGACACCGTTCCCTCCTCGACCTCTTTCATGCCGCAGGCCAGGATCACCGGCACTTTCCCGACCGAGTGTTCGCGAACCTTGTAATTGATCTTCTCATTCCGAAGATCGGCCTCGGCCCGGACGCCGGCGGCGGTCAGTTGATCGACCACATTCTGAACGTAGGCATTGGCCTCGGACACGATCGAGGCGACCACAACCTGACGCGGCGCCATCCAGAAAGGCAGCTTGCCGGCATGTTCTTCGATCAGAATGCCGATGAACCGTTCGAAACTACCCAGCACGGCGCGGTGCAGCATGACGGGACGGTGCTTGGCGCCATCTTCGGCGATATAGGTCGCGTCCAGCCTTTCGGGCAGGACGAAATCCACCTGCAGGGTGCCACACTGCCAGTCCCGTCCGATTGCGTCTGTCAGGACAAATTCCAGTTTC
>JALQUE010000393.1 GCA_023260815.1 Roseovarius sp. | reverse complement strand
TTGTTTGCTGGGTTTTCGAAGTCGTATTTGAAAAGCTCGAAATCCCGGTGATAGATCTCGTAGATCAGATGCATCGACAGATCGTCGAAGTACTCCTCGACCGGATGGGCGCGTTTGGGGCCATGGCCTTCGGACTCGTTGAAGCGCGGGATCGTGTCCAGATCCACCTTGTGCGGTGTGGCAATCGCATCCAGAACCTGGCCCATGCCGTCATTGAAGGCCTCGGTCCAGAATATCTTGTCGTAGCGCCCGCCATTCACGATGAAGGTCGACACATGGCCCGACATGGACGACCAGTGGATGTCCGGTTCCATCGGGCGACGCCAGCGAATCGTGTCGCGCGCGAACAAAAGGAAGCGCCGGAAGCTTTCAATCTGATCGAATTCCTGCTTGCCATCGTCGCCGCCCACTTCGATTCCGTATTTCTGGGTCAGCAGAGGCACCAGCTTGCCGCGATACCGTTTGCCGTTGCGCTGTATGCCGCAGATCTTGTCGAAAAAGCTTGAGAGTATGCGCGTGTAGGGATTGCGCACGCAGGTGAACGCGTACGAGCTATGTGACTTCACGTTCGCATTGATCAACGACTGGCTGTCGTCACGCGCCCATTTGTGCAGGCCGGTGGACGCATCGTGAATGTCGCCGTCGAAGAATTCGCCGTGATCCGAGTAATACATGATCTGCCCGATGGTCGAGCAGGCGCATTTCGGAACCACCCTGTACACCACGCTTTCACTTTCGGTCATCCACGTTCCGGGAAAGCCCATGCAACAGTCTCCAAACCAATTTGCCTCTATATTTGGGCAAAAACATTTCTAACGGGTTCAAAAAAGCAGAGAAAGCCTGTTTATTCAATTCCACTTCATGGGTATCACTATAAACCATCGCAGCGGCAGTTGGTGTTCTGGTTCTGAAATGGCGAAAATCGCGTTCATACTTCTTTGTCACAAGGATCCGGACGCGATCATCGGGCAGGCCCGCATGCTGACGGCGGCAGGCGATTACATGGCGATTCATTTCGACGCCCGTGCCAAGCCCGACCATTACGACAGGATTCGCAGCGCGCTGGCCGACAATCCCAACGTGACCTTCGCCAAGAAGCGCCTCAAATGTGGGTGGGGGGAATGGTCGTTGGTGCAGGCCACGCTCAATGCGGTCGAGGCGGCGGTCGATGCCTTTCCGCGCGCCACGCATTTCTACATGCTTTCCGGCGATTGCGCTGCGATCAAGTCCGCGCGCTACGCGCATGAGTTTCTGGATGCCGAAGATGTCGATTACATCGAGAAATTCGATTACTTCGAAAGCGACTGGATCAAGACCGGCATCAAGGAAGAGCGGCTGATCTACCGTCACTTCTTCAACGAGAGGACGCAGCCCCGGCGCTTCTACGCGTCTTTCGAACTGCAGAAACGGCTGGGGCTGACCCGGCGCATTCCCGATGATATCGAGGTGCAGATCGGCAGCCAGTGGTGGTGCCTGCGCCGCCGCACGATCGAGTGGATCCTGGATTTCACCCGCACGCGCCGCGACGTGATGCGGTTTTTCCGCACCACCTGGATCCCGGACGAGACGTTCTTTCAGACATTGGTCAACCACCTTGTGCCCCGCGACGAGATCCGCAACCGCACTCTGACCTTCCTGATGTTCACCGATTACGGCATGCCAGTCACGTTCTACAACGACCATTACGATCTGCTGCTCAGTCAGGATGCGCTTTTTGCCCGCAAGATCAGCCCCGAAGCAATCGAGATGAAATCGCGCCTTGGCGCGCTCTACTCCGACGATGCCGCGAGCTTCCAGATTTCCAATGAAGGCCGCAGCCTGTTTCAGTTCCTCACCGGGCGTGGCCGTATCGGGCGACGGTTCGCAAGCCGGTTCTGGGAAACCGAAAGCACCCTTGGGCGCGACCGTGAATTGCTGATCGTGGTGTGCAAGAAATGGCATGTCGCCAAACGGCTTTTGTCGGCGGTCCGGCATGTCACCAATGTGCCTGCCATCGAATATCTCTTTCACGAGGAAGACACCGCCTTGCCCGATCTGGGCGGAATTCAGGCCAGTCTGGGCAAGCGTACACGCCACCGCCGCGCGCTGATGCGGATGTTGTTCGACTATTTCGACACGGACCGTCTGATTGTTTGCATGGACCCGGCAGGCCTTGATCTGCTGCATGATTTCGCCTCTGATCGGTCGACCACCCGGATCCTCGAGGTTCAGTGCCAGTTCTCGCGCACGTATCTTGAAGGTCATGCGCGGCGGGTCGGTCTGGCTGGGGATCAGACGCCACAGGAAACGCTCGACCGGCTGATGCCCACGATCCGGGGCGACATCAATTTCGAAAGCGACCGTATCCGCGACGCGGAATTCGAACATCACATGATCCTGCGCGAAGGCGATGCGCCTGAACATCACGCGGGCCTTCTCGCTCAGTTCCTTGATGTCGGCTATGACAAGGCGTTACAGGTGGCCGAGACAGAGCATCTGTTCGCAGATTGAGGACCACTTCATGCCATACAGCTATGACGACCAGAACATCTTCGCCAAGATCTTGCGCGGCGACATCCCCAACAAGACCGTTCTTGAAACCGCTCACAGTCTTGCGTTTCACGACATCCAGCCGCAAGCACCCGTGCATGTGCTGGTGATCCCCAAAGGTCCATACGTCTGCTACGATCACTTCGCGCAAGAGGCGTCGGATGCCGAAATCCTCGATTATACCCGTGCCATCGGCGAGGTGTGTCGCATGACGGGTGTCGAAGAGGGGGGCTTTCGTCTGATCTCGAATGCGGGCGAGGCCGGTGTTCAGGAAGTGCCGCATCTTCACGTGCATATCCTTGCCGGGCGTCCCTTGGGCCGGATGCTTCAGAAAACGGACTGATCCTCAACGTCAAAGAGGGGCGCAGCGCGCGCCCCTCCCAGATGTTTCAGGATGTGGCCTTGCGGGGTTACGACGCCGTATCTGGCAAGATGCCGGCATCCACGGCGGCGGCAATCTCGTCCTCGCTCAGCGCGCCGTCGGCGTTGGTGTCCAGCGCCGAAAACGTCCCTGCCTCGGCGTCGGGATAAGCGTCCTGAAATTCGGACATCGTGACGGCGCCATCGCCGTTTGCGTCCATCTCTGCCAGCGCCACACCGGGCAGGACGATTGCAAGCGCGAAGGTTGCGGCTGTGGTTGTCTTGAACATGGGATACTCCCTTTCCTCATAGCTCGTTTACAAGGGCGAAACGGCCCTCGACGATGCAGGATGAAGTCAGGATCGCGGCCTGTCTGCAGCGTGGGCCGGGTCCGCAGGAAAGCCGCAAAAAAGGGCCGAATTGCACCATAGGCGTCAGCACAACGCCGCCGCCCGCATCGCCGTGCAGGCATGACGGCAGGAACCTGCGCGCGCCGTTGGTGTGTTTGGGCAGGCTACCGCGGAAAAGCGGTGTGCGCCCCGACCGGCAGAAACGTGCCGCTGGCCCCTACAGAAGCGACTCGGCGGGCTTGATCATCCCGGTTTCGATGCCGCGCCAATTGGTGATCGGTGCGTTCATGAACTTGCGTGTGGCCGGGTGATCCGCGTCCAGCACGCCAAGCCGCACCAGCAAGGCCGCGATCGTGCATTCGGCCGCGCGTGTGCCGCCGTCGACGATCTTCAGCGCCACACCCAGCTTGCGGCCCGGAATGATCGCGATGAAAAACGCCTCGGCCCCGGTTTTCAGGGCCACGGGTTCCTTGCAGGCCCGCATCAGTTCGGTGCAGGCCCGGCCTTCGCCTGCAACAAGATCGGGATGTGCGATCATCGCCTGCCACAGCCGTACCGCCGCGCTGTCGCGTGCGCTTTTGCCCTCCTCGGCGGCGGCGAAACGGGCCATTGCCCGGCCCATCCCGTGCAGCGATGTGGCGAAATTCGGTGCCGAACAGCCATCGATCCCAAACCCGGGGCTGGTCTCGCCGGTGATCTCTTCGAATGCCTGCAGACAGGCTGTCTGGACCCCGTGGTCCGGCTCCACATAGTCCGGCGCCCATCCCATATGCTTGGTCAGGGTCAGAAAGCCCGCATGCTTGCCCGAGCAGTTGTTATGCACCTGGCAGGGGCCATCGCCCGCCCGGATCAGCGCGTGCCGCACCTGTGTATCCTTGGGCATATGTGCGCCGCAGCGGAAATCGTCATCCGACAGGCCCAGATCGGCCAGCCATGCGCCGACACGGTCGGTATGGATCGCCGCCCCCTCATGCGAGGCGCAGGCCAGTGCCAGATGCGCGGACGTCAGCCCATACGCGTCGGCGGCGCCGCTTTCGACCAGTGGAAGCGCCTGCAGCATCTTGGCCGAACTGCGCGGCAACACAACGGTTTCAGGGTCGCCCCAGGCCTCGACGATGCCGCCCGATGCGTCGCAGATCACGGCATGTCCCCGGTGGACGCTTTCGGCAAGCGGTCCGCGCCAGACTTCGGTCATTACTACAGGATCGGTCATATCGGCCTCTGGGTTCTGGTCTGTGTATTTGCTCCGGCGCCGCTGTGCGGTTTTCCGCCAATTGCGTCTTTCATGTCTCGCCTGTTTCAGGCTAAACTTGCTATGTCGAGTACGCAAAGGCCGCGCAAGATACAACTCCCCTGACAGAGGGTTGCGGCCCACAAATTGAGGCTACGGACAGCTTGGAGGCTGGACATATGGTATCAAGGATAGCAGGCGGATTGGCGGGTGTGTTCCTCGCCCTGACGGCAACCGCCGGTTTCGCCCAGGATGAAAGCACCAATCAGGTCGCCGCAGAAACGGCATGGAGCGTGTTCGAGGACAACGATCCGCGCGAATGCTGGGCTGTGTCGTCCCCCACTGAAACAGTCAACACCAAGGATGGCCGCGTCGTCGCGGTGCGCCGGGGGGACATCCTGCTGATGACATTCTACCGTCCCGATGCGGATGTGCAGGGGCAGGTGGCCTTTACCGGCGGGTATCCCTTCGCAGGCGGATCGACGGTAAACGTCAATATCGGCGGCACCGAGTTCGAGATGTTCACCGATGGCGAATGGGCCTGGCCCGCCAGCACCTCGGATGACGCCAAGATCATCGCCGCCATGAAGCGTGGCACCGATGCGGTTCTGTCGGCAAGATCGTCGCGTGGCACCCAGACCAAGGACACGTTCTCGCTTCTGGGCTATACCGCTGCCGTCGAAGAAGCCGAACGGCGCTGCAAGTAATCGTGCGATCTTCCGCTTTGCACATGGTTCAGGGCCGCTGATGGCCCTGAAATCGGTGTGCGCGGCAACCGCCGTCAGTTCGTGGAGGTACTTGCCGTCAGGAAGAAATTCCCGGTCGGCACCACATGTCGGATCACCTTGATCGCCGGCATCAGCCCGCTTGGCGGGTTGCTGCACGGATCGAAGCTGTGGTTGGCGGCGATTTTGATCTCCCCCGAGGCGTGAAGGCTGAGACCGCTGTGATTGATCGTCGATGATGAACTGCTTGCCGATAGATGGATATCGCCATCGACGAGGACACCCACATTCGATCCGGCGAAATCGGCCGGCACATGCATGTCGGATTTACCCAGGATCGTGGTTTGCTTGTCCGGATCGCAGACACCTGTGGATGTGCCGACCTGCGCGCCCGAGCTTGCGGTGATCGACGCGTTCGAACTTTCCAGCGTCGACAGGATCATGGACGCGGCCAGCTTGGCATCCGATCCGAAATCCAGGGCGCAATTGGTCACCACCGCCACATCACTGACATCGATGGTGCCGCCACCACCGGATTGCTTGCCGCTGCCCTTGGGCGTGCCGAACTGGATCGACTTGGACCCCCCCGTACACGCGATATTATATGTCAGACCGCTTGGTATGGTCGTCAGGGCCTCAAACTCCGACTGGCTCAGATTGACCGTTTGACCTTTCTGCGTGATGCCGCCCGTGCTGACGCCGATGGCCGCCAGCGGTGACAGATCGCCAAGGGTCTTCTTTGCAAAGAAACTATCCCTGATCGCTGTGTCGCCGGTTCCCAGAAAAGCCTGCTCGACCGAGGCAATGTGATCGGCCAGATCCGTCATGATCAGATTTCTTGAAAACGCCGCGTTCGTTGCACCGGGATTCGAGGAATCGTCGCATTTGCCGCCGCAATTGCTTAGGTTCGGCATGCTGATGCCGGTGCCGGTGGCAAATGAATTCTGCTGCGGCATCCAGACTTTGTCCTGACTGTGCAGGCAATAGCCGGGTCCGAAATTGCTGCTCGATGTCAGGCCCAACTCGCCCTGCGCATACAGCCCGTCCGTGCTCATGCATTTCTTGGTGCCGACAAAGGCGGCAACTCCGCGCGTCTTGACGTTCCATTGCGACAGGTCGGTGGCGTCTCCGATCAGCATGATATCGGCCACGCGCAGCAGAAAGGTCGGCACTGGATTGCCCGAGTCCTGGTCCCGTCGCAGAGTGACGGAAACCGCGTTCAGTGGGCCTGTGCCTCCGATAAGGTCGGTATCAGGGTCATAATGCAGCACCTCGATATCAGCCTGCGGATTTGAAAACAGGTTGCCATACCAGCTTTGTGGCATGTTCGCCTCGACCAGCGTGCGAGCGGTATTGTAGGCATTCTGAGCGTCGCCGCCGCTGGCAAGTTGTACGGTCCCGGCATGGGCCGCGACATCGGCGGTCTGCTTCAGCATTTGCTGATTGCGCCAAAGGTTGGTGGCATCCAGCGCGACGCCACCCAGAATCAGGATCATCACGACGGCGAAGATACCGAACACCGATCCGGCGCCGTCCTCGTCGCGCAGCATGTCGCGGGGCCTCTTGTGTGGGGCGTATCTCTGCTGTGGCATCAGATCGGCTCCAATGCCTGAGTGATCCGGGCATTGATGTTCAGGTCTTTGGCAAAGCCCATTCCATCGAAGATCATGATGGACTGCGCCGGGGCCGACAGCGTGACCGTCACGGTTGATGTCCCGTATTCAACAGTTGCCTGGGGCTGGCCGAAAAAGCTTCCTGCCCGCATCTCGGCATAGCTTTTGGCAGTATCGCCATCCATCGCGTGCCGCGCAACCAGCCGTGCGGTGTCGCGTGAGACACTCCAGTAATTGGACTGGCTCATGAACAGCAAGCTGGCATCGATGGCCAGCGCAAGGATCACCAGAAACAGCGGCATCCACAGGACAAACTCCACCGATACGGTGCCGTCGTCTTTTTTCCTGTAGACGCGCATGCCTTTTGCAAGTCGCGGAAGAAAATTCATTGTCGTCTTCCTTCCAAAATTCGCCGCGCTTCCGAAGCGCAGACGGCAATGGTCGGGCCGTTCCGGAAAAAGACAGGACAACACGCAAATGTGGTGCAGCCTCTGCCTGGCCTTGCTTGAAATTTACGAAAACTGCGTCAGAACGGGTGACATGACGGGGGCAAATATCCCATCGAACGAACCGGGTAATCAACGACGCCTGAACGGGCCAACCGGAAAAGTCACCTGACTTGCCAAGCGCTCAAGATGGTCTTGAATGCGCTCGAATTCGGGTCTGAATTTTGGCGAAATGATGGCGAAGCCCCCTGAAATTGATGAATTTTCAAGGGAATTCTCCTCTTGGGTGAGGGGGCGTCTTCGTGCGCAATCTCTGGCGTCAAGGGACTGACGTGTCACAGGATGCGATGTCCCGTCTGTTGATTCGAGTGACGCAGCCGGCAAGTCCGTGCCCAGTGCCCAGTGCCCAGTGCTCCGTGTCACGGACAGGCGCGGGCGGTATCCTCAGGGCTGTGCCGGACCGGGCCGCGGGGCTGCGGCGCGGCGCAGCCGGTCGTTGATGGCCTGACCCAACCCGGTGTCTGGAATGGGCGATACCGCGATCGCCTTGGCGCCTTGCGCGTCCAGCCTGTGCAGGTGGCCGAACAGGTTCGCCGCCGCCTCGCGCAGGTCGCCCGTGGGCGACAGGTTCAGATCGCAGTCCACAGTCCCGAAGCCCAGCAACAGCTCTCCCTCCTGTCGGGTGGTGGCGTTCAGGCGCACAATGGCCCCCGGCGCATAATGCGAGGCCAGCTGGCCGGGCGCGGAAATCGCGTCGCCATCTGTGTGGCGTGCCACGCGGTTTCCGATCACCGCTTCGATCTCCTCCACCGCGATCCCGCCGGGGCGCAGAAGCACCGGGCCATCGACCAATCCCAGGATCGTGGATTCCACCCCGACATCACAGGTGCCACCATCCAGCACCGCTTCGATCCGCCCGTCCAGACCGGCCAGCACATGCGCGGCACTGGTCGGGCTGATCCGTCCGGACGGATTGGCCGAAGGCGCCGCCACCGGCCCTCCGAAGGTGTGCAGCAAGGCTTGCGCCACCGGATGCGCCGGCACCCGGATCGCCAGCGTGGGCAACTCGGCGGTGACCAGCGGTGACAGCCTTGTGCCGGGCTTCAGCGGCAGCACCATCGTCAGCGGTCCGGGCCAGAACGCCCCCGCCAGCCGCTCTGCCCCCTCGGACCACTCTACATAGGCGCGCGCGGCCTCGGCGCTGTCGACATGCACGATCAGCGGGTTGAAGCGCGGACGTCCCTTGGCCTCGAATATCCCGGCCACGGCCCTGTCGTTGCGGGCGTCCCCGCCCAGCCCGTAAACCGTTTCGGTCGGAAATGCGACGCGCCCGCCATCGCGCAGGATTTCAGCGGCGCGGGAATAGCCATGCGCATCTGGCAACAGGCGTTCGGTGGAAAGGATCATGCGGGACTCTGACGCTGCGTTCCGGTTGCTGGTGGCGGCGGGTGGGCTAGTCTAGGGTGCGAGAAACATGCATATACGGGTGCCGTGGCGATGCCAAGGCGCGCCCGTTGACCAAGATCAGGAGCGTCCAGATGCCGTACCGTGCCCCGGTCGAGGACTACAAGTTCATATTGGATCACATCGTGGGCCTAGGGCGCGTCACCGCCACCGACCGGTTTGCCGACGCGACCCCCGATGTGACCGCCGCGATCCTGACCGAAGCGGGCCGCATGTGCGCAGAGGTTCTGCACCCCCTGAACCGGAGCGGCGATCAGCACCCCGCGCGGCTGGAAAACGGCGTTCTGCGCACCTCTCCGGGCTTCGATCAGGGGTACAGGGCCATTGCCGATGGGGGGTGGGTGTCGATCTCGGCCCAACCCGATCATGGTGGCATGGGCCTGCCCATGGCGCTGGCCACCGCCGTGAACGAGATGATGAGTTCCGCCTGCCTTGCGCTGCAGATCATCCCCCTGATGACCCAAGGCCAGATCGAGGCGCTGGAACATCACGCCTCGGACGCCCTGAAACAGACGTACCTTCCCAAGCTGGTCAGCGGCGAATGGACCGGCACGATGAACCTGACCGAACCGCAGGCAGGCTCGGATGTCGGCGCGCTGACCACCCGCGCCGAACCGCGCGGCGATGGGACATATGCGATCACCGGCCAGAAGATCTATATCAGTTGGGGGGATAACGATCTTGCCGCCAATGTCGTGCATCTGGTGCTGGCGCGGCTGCCCGATGGGCCTGCGGGGACCAAGGGCATCAGCCTGTTTCTGGTCCCCAAGTTCATTCCCGACGATCAGGGGGAACCGGGCCGCGCCAACGATCTCAGGGTGGTTGGGGTCGAACACAAGATGGGCCTGCATGGCAGCCCGACCTGCACCATGCAATATGATGGCGCGACAGGCTGGCTGGTGGGGCGCGAACATGACGGGATGCGCGCGATGTTCACCATGATGAACAATGCGCGCCTTGGCGTGGGCGGGCAGGGGATCGGCGTGGCCGAAGCCGCGTTGCAGCACGCTTTGGCCTATGCCACCGACCGCAAGCAGGGCCGCACCCCTGTCGAAGGCGGCACCGGCGCGATCGTCGATCATGCCGATGTGCGCCGGATGCTGACCACCATGAAGGCCGATATTTTCGCGGCCCGCGCCATCGCCCTGGCCTGTGCCGTGGCCATTGACATGGAAACCGCCACCGGATCGCCCGACTGGTCGGCGCGCGCGGCCCTTCTGACGCCGATCGCCAAGGCCTTCGGCACCGATACCGGGATCGCGGTGGCCAATCTGGGCATTCAGGTGCATGGCGGTATGGGCTTCATCGAAGACACCGGCGCCGCGCAGTATTTGCGCGATGTGCGCGTGACCGCGATCTACGAAGGCACCAACGGGATTCAGGCGATGGACCTCGCCGCCCGCAAGCTTATGGATGGCGGCGAGGCTGCCCATGGCCTCATCGACGAAATCGAGGCTCAGGCCGAAACCGCCCGCGCCACGCTTCCCGATCTGGCCGAGCCGCTTTGGCAGGCCTCCGAAACCCTGCGTGAGGGGTTGGATTGGATGATCGCGCAATCCGACATGACCCAGCGGTTCGCCGGGGCCGTGCCCTTCCTGCGGGCCTTTGCGCGTGTGCTGGGGGGGCATTACCACCTTGCCGCCGCCATGGCCGATACCGCCGCCGGGCAGGACAATGGCCCGCGCACCCGGTTGGCCCGGTTCTACCTGACGCGCCTTCTGCCGGAACATGCCGGGCTTCTGGCCCATGCCATCGCCGGGGCCGATGACCTCTATGCCCTCTCGCCCGATGATCTGGCCGCGTGATGGACAGGGCAGGCGGCTTCTTGCGCTATCCCTGGCCCGATGCGCCCGATCCTGGCGATGCGATCGACGTTGCGCCCGGTGTGCTGTGGATCCGGCTACCGCTGCCGATGGCGCTGGATCACGTCAACATCTACGCATTGGATGACGGCGATAGCTGGACCATCGTGGATACGGGCATCCAGTCGCGCCGCTGTGTCGCCCTTTGGGAAGAGGTGCTTGCCGGTCCCTTGCAGGGCAGGCCCGTCTCGCGGGTGATCCTCACCCATCACCACCCCGATCATATCGGCATGGCGGGCTGGCTGATGGACCGTTTCGGCGCCGAACTGGTCACGACCCGGACCGCCTGGCTTATGGCACG
>JALQUE010000083.1 GCA_023260815.1 Roseovarius sp. | reverse complement strand
TGGACTTCGCGGCGCTGGCCCGGTTCGAACCGCACGGCGGTGCCTGCGGCAATATCCAGCCGCAGGCCATGGGCCGCGGCGCGGTCAAAATCCAGCGCGGGGTTGGCCTCGGCGAAATGGTAATGGCTGCCCACCTGAACGGGGCGGTCGCCGGTATTGGCGACCATCAGCACGGTTTGCGTGGCGCCGGCGTTCAGTGTGAGATCGCCTTCGGCGGGGAACAGTTCGCCGGGGATCATGACGGCACCTGCCGGAGATTGCGCAGCAGCGTCAGGGCCAGAACCGCGCCCCAGGTCAGGAGCAGCAAGAGGGCCGCAGGTTGCCATGAGCGCGTGGCATCACCCAAGATGACGGGGGCCATATCCGCCATGGCGGGCATCGTGGCGGCCAGAAGAACGAAGGGCAGGACAAGCGGCAGCATCGGATATGTCTCCTTTTTGGGAGGGGTCAGCCTTGGGAGGGATCAGCGGATCGGGTTATGGACGGTGACAAGCTTGGTGCCGTCGGGAAACGTGGCCTCGACCTGCACGTCGTGGATCATTTCGGGCACGCCCTCCATGCACTGATCGCGGGTGATGACCTGTGCGCCGGCTTCCATCATGTCGGCGACGCTGCGTCCGTCGCGCGCCCCTTCGACGACCGCATCGGTGATCAGCGCGATGGCCTCGGGGTGGTTGAGCAGCACGCCACGGGCAAGGCGCTTGCGGGCGACTTCGGCGGCCATGGCGACCAGAAGCTTGTCTTTCTCTCGGGGGGTCAGGTTCATGGATCACAGTCTCCAGGAAATCGGCAGGGATGCGTCACTCAGGGCGTCGAGGATCGGCAAGAGATGTCTGCGCAACTCGAATCCGTCGCGGCAGACCAGCCGCAGGGTCAGGGTGGTCTCGTTCAAAAGGCTGGCGCCGCCGGTGGCGGGGAGATTGGCGCGGACATCGTCCAGACGGGCAGGGGCGTCGGGCGCGACATACAGCAAGCTGGCCATGGCGGCGGCCCCTGCTGCAATCGCGGGGCGCTGCAATTGGGCCGCGATATCGCCATTTAGCGATATGCCGTCCAGATAGAGCGGGCTGCCATCGCGGGTCACGTCGATCCGGTCGCGGACGGCGCCTTGTGTCACCTGTTCGCCCATCAAGCCACGTCCGAAAATCACCGGCTCTACCATCAGAAGGCGTGCATCGGATGCCAGATCGATGCTCAGGCGACGGTCGATGGCACAGCCGTCGAACAGGATAAGTTCCTGCGGGAGCCAGTGCAGCAAGGCGTTCTTGCCGACACTGAGGCGCGTGCGCATATGTGCGGTTTCGCCCGGCAAGGCCCGATAGGCGCGTTCGGCGGCCTGTGTCGTCAGGCTGAGGCGGGTGCCGTCGCCGGCATGGGCGGTCAGCTGGAACCGGTCACCGCCCGCCAAACCGCCTGCCGTATTCACGACGATGCATTCAAGCTGGTCGCGCGTTCGGGGGAAAACCGCCTTGAAGGCACTGGACTGGCGCAAGCCGTCAATCGCGCTGCGTCCGCCGACCTGCTTTGACGACAGGACGATTTCACCGCGCGCGCGTGGTTGTCGCGGCTGGCGCGGTTGCCGCGATTGGCCGATATCTGATGGCTGGAGGGTTATGACAATGCTCCGCGCGGTTTGGTGTCGGGCCTCATCTTCACCACGCGGTGCTGTCCCAGTTGAAGCGCGGTGATCCGTGTTTCGTCTTGCAGCAGGCCGATGCCCAAAAAATAGGCTTAATGAGCGAAAAAGACCCGCTTTGTGAGCGCTGCCAGAATGACGGCTGCAGGGCGCCGGGATCGTGTGGGGCCGTGCCACGACCGCGTCGTTCGGCACGCTTGCGACGCGGCACGGCACGGGGATGTCTAGTGCGAAATCATCCAGGGCCGCTTGGTCGGAAAGCTTTTCGATCCGTCTGGCCGATAAAGCGTCTTCGAGGGCTTCTTTTTCGCGGTTCCGCCGCAGCATCCACAGCCCGGACCATGCGATGATCGTTTTGGACTATCGGCGGAGCGTTCATTGGTTTCATGCGCGCGTCTGGTGCCGCTGGACAGGGTGGCCAGTCTTGGCACCGACAAAAGAACGCGCTGCGATGTCGCGCCGCAATCCGGGCAGTCGCAGGGATCGGAAAACCGGCTGATGGGGGCGATATCCTCGAACGGGCCGCAGGCATCGCAAATGTATTCGTATAGGGGCACGTGATCTCTCCTCAAGCGGGGGGACCGGCCCTGTTAAGGGCCGGCTGTTTTTTCGGGGATCTGCTCAAAGATCGGGGGCGAGCGGAATATCGATGCTGCCGTCCAGGTATTTCGTCGGCCCGGTCGCGTTCGGCATCATGTCCCATTCGAAGATGTCGTTGGGCAGCCAGAGCGTCGCGCAGGCATTGGGAATGTCCACCACCCCCGAGATATGCCCCTGAACCGGTGCAGTGCCGAGGATCGCATAGGCCTGCGCGCCGGTATATCCGAATTTCTTGAGATATTCGATCGCATTGAGACAGGCCTGCCGATAGGCGACATGCACATCCAGGTAATGCTGTTCACCGCTTTCATCGACGCTGATGCCTTCGAAGATCAGGTAGTCGTCGTATTTCGGCGTGATCGGCGACGGTCTGAAGATCGGGTTCTTCACGCCGTATTTCGACATGCCATCCTTGATCAGCTCAACCTTCAGATGCAGCCAGCCTGCCATTTCAATGGCGCCGCAGAAGGTGATCTCACCATCACCCTGGCTGAAATGGAGATCCCCCATCGAAAGGCCCGCGCCGTCCACATAGACGGGGAAATAGATCTTGCAGCCCCGGCTGAGGTCCTTGATGTCGCAATTGCCGCCATGTTCGCGCGGGGGCACGGTACGAGCGGCTTCGGCGGCGGCCTTGTCGCGCGCCTCGCCTTTCATGGCGCCCATATGGGCGGCTTGCGTGTTGGGCAGGGCCGCAAGCGGCGGGACGCGGTCGGGGTCGGTGTTGAACAGCTTGGTCTCGCGGGTGTTCCACATGTCCAGCATCTTGCGATCGGGCAGACAGCCGATCAGGCCGGGATGGATGAGGCCCGCGTATTTCACGCCCGGCACATGGCGGGACTTGGTGAACATGCCGTCGAAATCCCAGATGGATTTTTGCGCTTCGGGGAAATGTTCGGTCAGAAAGCCGCCGCCGTTCTTTTTCGAGAAAAAGCCGTTGAAGCCCCAGAGCATCTCTTCCTTGGCGCCGATATCCAGGATGTCGACCACCAGCAGGTCACCCGGCTCGGCGCCTTTGACGCCGATCGGACCGGAGAGGTAATGCACCTGTTCAAGCTCTACGTCGCGCACATCCGAGGCATCGTCGTCATTCTTGATCTGACCGCCTGTCCAGTCATAGGTCTCGATCTTGAAATCGTCGCCGGGTTCGACCCAGACGTTGATCGGGATATCCGGGTGCCAGCGGTTATGGACGTTTTCATTGGTGTGCGGATCTTCCGACAGATCCACCGAGATCAAAGTGTTCGACATGGGTATCTCCCTGTATTGATTAGGTTAGACGGATAGGAACTTCGAGACCTTGGCCTCGTCGATGCCCGCGCGGGGGCTGTCATGGACGAAGGTGCCGTTTTCGATCACCATCACGCGGTCGGCCACGTCCAAGGCGAAACTGAGCACCTGTTCCGAGACAACGATCGAGAGGCCCTTCCTGTCGCGGATCTGGCGCAGGGTGCGGGCCATTTCGCGGATGATCGACGGCTGTATGCCCTCGGTCGGCTCGTCCAGCAGCAAGACCTTGGGGTTGGAGGCCAACGCCCGCGCGATGGCCAATTGCTGTTGCTGGCCACCCGACAAGTTGCCGCCGCGCCGGTTCTTCATTTCCAGAAGCACGGGAAACAGCTCGTAGATTTCCTCGGGCACGGTTTTCTGTCCGGTCACGGTCAGCCCGGTCTCGACGTTCTCTTGCACGGTCATGGCCGAAAAGATCATCCGCCCTTGCGGGACATAGGCGATGCCACGCGCCACGCGCTGGTGGGATTTCAGCCCGGTCAATGCGGCGTCGCCCACATTGATGCTGCCGCTTTTCTCGGGGACGATGCCCATCAGCGTCTTCATCAGCGTGGTCTTTCCCATGCCGTTGCGGCCCATGATCGCGACGATCTCGCCCGGTTCAACCTTGAGGTCGATCCCGTGCAGCACTTCGCTGGCCCCATAGGCAGCGCGCAGGTCTTGAATAGTCAGCATGGCGGTATCCCCTTAGTGACCCAAGTAGACTTCGATGACTTTGGGATCGTTCTGGACACGCTCCATCGACCCCTCGGACAGGGTCTTGCCCTGATGCAGAACGGTGACCCGCGTGGCGATATCTGCGACAAATCCCATGTCGTGCTCGATCACGATGACGGACCGGTCCTCGATGATCCGTCGGAGCAGTTCGGCGGTTTTCTTGCGCTCGGCCACCGACATGCCGGCAACGGGTTCGTCCAGCATCAAAAGTTCCGGATCCTGGATCAGCAGCATCCCAATCTCGAGCCATTGTTTCTGCCCATGGCTGAGGAACGCGGCCTTTTCGTCCAGCAGATCCTCCAGAAAGATCGTCTCGGCGATCTCCTGAATGCGGTTGCGAACGGCGTCGTCGCGGCGAAATGCCAGCGCGCCAAAGACGCCGTGACCCTTTGGATAGCTCAATTCGAGGTTTTCGAAGACGGTCAGATCTTCGTAGACCGAAGGGGTCTGGAACTTGCGCCCGACACCGGCATGCACGATCTGATCTTCGCGCATGGCCAGCAATTCCTTGTCCTTGAATGTCACGCTGCCGCTGGTGGCGCGGGTGCGTCCGCAGATCAGATCAAGAACGGTCGTCTTGCCGGCGCCATTCGGGCCGATGATGACCCTGCATTCGTTTGGCTCTACATAGAAGCTCAGGTCATCCACCGCCTTGAACCCGTCAAAGGACACGGTCAGCCCCTCGACCTTGAGGATGAAGCGTTCGTTGGGCACATTCATCTGTCGTTTCCTTCCTTCGGGATCGGTCGGCTTATTCGGCCGGGGTGCTTTGGCTTGTGGCTTTGGTCTTGCTGCTTGGGGCGAACAGAGCCTTCAGCCGTGGCTCAATCTGCTCGGTCCAGATGCCGGCGAGACCGTTTGGGAAAAGCATGACCACGGCGATGAAAAGGCCGCCAAGACCCAAGAGCCACAGTTCGGGGAAGCTTTCCGATAACGAGGTCTTGGCCCAGTTGACCAGCAAGGCGCCGTAGACCGCGCCAAGGATCGACAGGCGTCCTCCGACCGCGCAGAAGATGACCATCTCGATGGAGGGCACGATGCCGACCAGTGTGGGGGACATGAACCCCACCTGCAGCGTGAACATCGCCCCGCCGATCCCGGCGAAAGCCGCGCCAAGGCAGAAGATGAAGATCTTGAAGCTGGCCACGTCATACCCCGAGAACCGCACGCGATCTTCCTGGTCGCGCATCGCGATCAGAAGTCGGCCCAACTTGGATTTTCTGACGAACTGCGCGATGAACAGCACCACGAATAGCAGCGCGCCATTGACGAAGTAGAGAACCTCTTTGGCCTCGTCGGTGCGAATGTCCCAGCCCAGCAGGGTGCGCAGATCGGTGATGCCGTTGACGCCCCCGGTATAGCCCTGCTGCCCGATGATGAGGATGGTGAGGATTGCCGCGAAAGCCTGCGTGATGATGGCGAAATACACGCCGCCCACGCGCCGCTTGAACATCGCGACCCCGATGATGAAGGCAAAGAAGACCGGCACCGCGACCACAGCGAAAAGCGAAAAGGCGAGGCTATGAAGCGGCTGCCACCAGAGCGGCAACTCGGTCAGCTGGTTCCAGTCCATGAAATCCGGAATGCCGGGGGTGGACTGGATCGACGTGTTCTCAGGCGTCGACGCCTCGAGCTTGAGGAACATGGCCATGCAATACCCGCCAAGCCCGAAGAACACGCCCTGACCCAGGCTGAGGATGCCGCCCGCGCCCCAGCACAGCACCAGGCCGACCGCGACGAACGCGTAGGTCAGGTATTTGCCAAAGAGGTTGAGGCGGAAGCTGTCCAGCGCCATGGGCAGGACGATGAAGATGACCAGCGCGAGAATGGCAAAACTGATAAGCTCTGAACGCGACAGGAAGGCGGATTTCATGAACGTGTCTCCTTACTTGCGCAGCTTGAGGGTAAAGAGACCCTGCGGGCGGATCATCAGGATGCCGACGACCGTCAGAAGGGTAAGAACCTTGGCCATCGATCCCGACAGGAAGAACTCCATGATCGATTGGGCCTGGCTGATGGAAAACGCACTGGCGATGGTTCCCAGAAGGCTGCCGGCGCCGCCAAAGACCACCACGAGGAAAGTATCGACGATGTAAAGCTGGCCTGCCGTCGGCCCGGTCGAGCCGATCATCGTGAAGGCCGACCCGGCGACACCCGCCACCCCGCATCCGATCCCGAACGTCAGCCTGTCGGTCCAGGCGGTGTTGATGCCGACAGCATCCGCCATCACGCGGTTCTGGTTGATCGCGCGCACCTGCTTGCCCCAGTTGGAGCGGTACATCATGATCCAGACGCCCACACTGATCGTGACCGCCAGGATCATCACGAAAATCCCATTGATCGGCACTTCGATCATGTCGGTCAGCGGCAGCGAACCCATCATCCAGTCAGGGATCGACACCCCCACTTCGCGCGCACCGAAAATGCTGCGGTAAAGTTGCTGCAGAATGAGGCTGAGCCCCCATGTCGCCAGCAACGTATCCAGCGGCCGCTTGTAGAGGTGGCGTATCATCGCCCATTCGACAAACAGCCCAAGCGCGCCCGAGGCGATGAACGCGAGGATCATCGCCACGAAGAAATACATGCTGAAGAGGGCAGGCATGTAGGCCGCGAAGATATTCGACACGATATAGGTGACATAAGCCCCCAGGATCATGAATTCGCCGTGGGCCATATTGATCACGCCCATTTGCCCGAAAATGATGGCAAGCCCGAGCGCCATAAGGACAAAAACGGAAAAGAGGATCAGCCCGGCAAACCCCTGCATCGCAAAAATTGCGCCCAGTTCGGACATGGAATAGTCGGCAAACATGCGTGCCTCCGGCGGTCGGTTGATGGGGAAAGTTGCGCGGCCCGGACAATGGAATCCGGACCGCGCGGGGAGTAATCCGTGCTTACTGGTAGCCTTCGGGGAAGGGATCCGGCTCGACCAGTTCGGCGGTCTCGAAGACAACTTCGTACTGCCCATCCGCTTGCGCCCGACCCACGCGGGTCTTGGACCACAGGTGGTGGTTCTCATGCACCTTGACGTAGCCTTCGGGCGCCGAGGTCAGCTCGATCCCCGGGCTGGCGGCCCGCACCTTGTCGACATCGAAGCTGCCGGCGGCCTCGACGGCGGCTTTCCACAACCACGGACCCAGATAGGCGGCCTGGGTCACATCGCCGATCACCATGTCGTCGCCCCACATCTTTTTGAATTCCTTCACGAAATCGATGTTGTTGGGGTTGTCGAGGGACTGGAAGTATTTCATGCAGGCATAGGCGCCTTCGATGTTTTCTCCGCCGATGCCGCGGATCTCGTCCTCGGTCACCGAGATCGTCAGAAGCAAAGGCGCTTCCTTGGTCATGTCGATGCCGGCTGCCTTGAGCTGCTTGTAGAAGGCCACGTTCGACCCGCCCACCACAATCGCATAGATCACATCCGGCTTGCGCAGGCGAATCTTGTTGATGACGGAATTGAACTGTGTGTGACCGAGAGGATAATACTCTTCGCCGACGACCTCGCAGCCTTCCATGAAGTTCTCGATATGCTTCCGGGCGATCTTGTTGGATGTGCGCGGCCAGATGTAATCGGACCCCAGCAGATAGAACGATTTAGCGCCCTTGGTCTTGTTGACCCAGTCCAGCCCGGCGATGATCTGCTGGGTGGCTTCCTGGCCTGTGTAGATGACGTTGGGGCTTTGCTCGAGACCTTCGTAGAACGTCGGGTAGTAAAGAAACCCGTTATGCTGTTCAAAAACCGGCAGCACGGCTTTGCGGCTGGCCGAGGTCCAGCAGCCCATGACCGAGGCGACCTTGTCGTTGACCAGCAGCTTGCGGGCCTTTTCCGCGAAAGTCGGCCAATCGGAGGCGCCGTCTTCCTGAATATACTCGATCTTGCGGCCAAGAATGCCGCCTTGGGCGTTGATCTGCTCGATCGCCAGTTTCTCGGCCTGCACCGACCCTGTTTCCGAGATCGCCATCGTGCCGGTTACCGAGTGCAGAATACCGATCGTGACGGTGTCGTCGGTTACCGCAAGCCCTGTGGTGTTCACCGCGGCCGTGGAAAAATCAGAGGCTTTGAGGCTTTTGGGCATGAACAGCGACGCGGTCAGCGCGGTGCCGCCCGCCAGCACCGCACGGCGTGACACGCCATTGGATTTCGGGATGGAATTCTCGTCAGACATGGTGGCTCCTTTTCGGGTGATGAAGTTTTGGGCGATCGGTCTTGTGCCCGCTTCCGAAAAGGATGTCTTGAAATGCTGCAGTGCAGTATACGTCGAATGACGTATTCCAGTGCGCGTTTCGAGCAGTATCCTCAACCTTGCGAACATGAGCGGTAAATCCGGGCCGGCCTGCCAGGCAGCAGCCCTGGCGTGCCGCGCTAATCCCAAGGCGGCAGAAGGCTCCGAGGATGGTCACGGCACTGAAGGCCACGCGCGAGAAGCGCACCTATAACCGATGGGTGGCCAATGAAACGATGGAAGATTTCGCCCTGCGCTTCACGGCGCGGCGGGCCCGTCGCTGGAGTTATGGCCGGGTTGCCAATACCGCCATCGGATCGATCTCGTTTCTGGCGCTCGAGGCGATTGGCGCCACGATCACGGTCACCTATGGCTTCGACATAGCCATCGCCGCGATCATGCTTGTCGGGGCGATCCTGTTCCTGACCAGCTTGCCGATCTCGTACTATGCGGCGCGTTATGGTCTGGATATCGACCTTCTGACCCGTGGCGCGGGGTTCGGTTATCTGGGATCGACGATCACGTCGCTGATCTACGCATCGTTCACCTTCATCTTCTTCGCGCTTGAGGCCGCCATCCTGGCGCTGGCGCTGGAATTCTGTCTGGGGATACCGCTTTTCCTGGGCTATGTCGGCAGCTCGCTGATCGTCATTCCGCTGGTCATTCACGGCTTTTCCAAAATCTCGGCCTTTCAGACATGGACTCAGCCGCTTTGGGTGCTGCTGCATATCCTGCCTTTCGTGCTGCTGGCCCTGGTCGGCTACGATATCGACGGCTGGATCAACTTTCCGGGGTCATCCGATGTCCCCGATGGCTCGCGCTTGCTGATGCTGGGGGCGGCGTCGGGTGTGATCTTTTCGTTGATCGCACAGATCGGTGAGCAGGTGGATTTCCTGCGCTTCCTGCCCGAGCCGCGAACCGCGCGGGAGCGGCGGAAATGGTGGTTGGCCCTGATCGCGGCGGGGCCGGGGTGGTCGATCCTTGGGGTCATCAAAATGGTGGCAGGGTCTTATCTGGTGACGCTTGCGCTGCGCGATGCGGTGCCGATCGAGGACGCGACCGACCCCACGAGAATGTATTACGTCGCGTTCGATCAGGTCTTCGACTCGCCCGCGTTGATCCTCGCGGTGACGGGGGTTTTCGTGATCCTGTCGCAGCTGAAGATCAACGTGACCAACGCCTATGCCGGATCGATCGCGTGGTCGAATTTCTTCTCCCGGCTGACGCAAAGCCATCCGGGCCGGGTGGTCTGGCTGGTGTTCAACGTCGCCATTGCCCTCATGCTGATGGAATTGGGCGTGTTTCGTGGGCTGGAGCATATACTGACGCTGTATTCGCATGTCGCGGTGGCTTGGATCGGGGCGCTGGTGGCTGATCTTGTGGTCAACAAACCCCTCGGGTTTAGTCCCAAGGGGGTCGAGTTTCGCCGGTCGCATCTTTACGATGTGAACCCGGTTGGCATCGGGTCGATGATCTGCGCCTGCATTGTGTCGCTTGTGGCGTTTTCCGGCGTCCTGGGACCAGGGGCGCAGGCGTTTTCGTCGTTTATCGCGCTTGGCACCGCCTTCGTGCTGGCGCCGGTGATCGCCGTCGCCACGGGCGGAAAGTACTATCTTGCCCGCCACGATGACAGTCCGCAACCGTCGGGCCTGCAGCAATGCCGGGTCTGCGAATATCGTTTCGATCCCGAAGACATGAGCGACTGCCCGTTCCACGAAGGGGCGATATGTTCTCTATGCTGCACGCTGGATACGGCCTGTCACGACCATTGCAAGCCGCAGGCCCGGCTCGACAACTCCGTGCGCGACGTCCTTTACAGAAGGTTCTCGCCGCATATCGCCAAGGCGCTCATGTCGCGGATGTCGCGGTTTCTGATCTGGACGGCTGTTTTGTCCGGCGCCTTCGGAGGGTTGCTGGTTGCGATCCGCTCTGTTTCAGGCGCGCAGAACTTCGACGCGATTTTGACGATCATCTTCGGCACCGTCCTGATCGGCATCGGTATCTTTGTGTGGATGTTCATCCTGATCGGCGAAAGCCAGCAAAACGCCCGTGCGGAAACAAAACGCCAGACGGACCGCTTGCTCAAGGAAATCCGCGCTCATGACCGGACCGACCGTGCCCTGCAAGAGGCCAAGGAAAAGGCCGAGGCCGCCAATCTTGCCAAGACACGCTACATGACCGGCCTGAGCCACGAATTGCGAACGCCTCTGAACGCGATTTACGGCTTCGCGCAATTGTTGGAAAAGGATCCCGGCCTGACGCCCTGGCGCCCGTCGATCACCAGCATCCGCCGCTCCAGCGAGCATCTGGCCGGTCTGATCGAAGGGCTTCTGGATATCTCGCGGATTGAGGCAGGGCGGCTTGATATCACGCGGGACCGGATCAACTTGCGGATGTTTCTCAAGCAGGTGGCTTCGGTGTTTCATGAAGAGGCGCGCAAGAAGGACATCGAATTCAGGGTCACAACTCATGGGTTTCTTCCCACGCTTGTCGGGACAGATGAAAAACGGCTGCGTCAGATCATCATCAATCTTCTTTCCAACGCGATCCGCTACACCGACAGCGGCGTGGTCAGTTTCGACCTGACCTATCGCAACGAAGTGGCGATCATCACAGTCACCGATACCGGGATCGGCATCTTGCCCGAGAACATGACCCGGATCTGGCGGCCGTTCGAGCGCGCAGGCCAGACCAGCGGCGCGGGATCGGGGTTGGGGCTGACGATCACCAAGCTGTTGGTTGAAATCCTTGGCGGCGATATCGATGTGATCAGCGCACCGGGGCAGGGCAGCACCTTTCGGGTGCGCATGATGCTGCCGTCGATATCGCCGAGCGTTTTCGATGGCAGCGATGTCGCCATAGATGCGCCCTCGCTGCCGGTGATCGGCTATGAGGGACAACGCAAGAGCGTGCTGGTGGTGGATGACGACCTTGATCATCTGGCGCTGGCGGAAAGCTACCTGAGCCGGCTTGGCTTTTTCGTGTTCGCGGCATCGGGTGCGGCGGCGGCGAAATCCCTGATGCAAGACATGGCGCCCGATGTGATCCTGCTTGATATCGACATGCCCGATAAGGACGGTTGGTCCTTCGCAAGCGATCTGCGCGACGGCCCGCACCGCCAGATCCCGATCGTGATGGTCTCGGGGCATGCCAATGACGAAGGGCGGCGCAGTTTTGATACGGGATTGCACGATGCGTTCATCGCCAAACCTTACAATCTGGACGATCTGCTGCTTCAGGTCGCTGAACTGCTCAAGATCAAATTGATCCTCGATGATCAGATGTCCGACGTGGAACACCCCTTCAAACCCCTGTCGACGGAGGATCAGGAGATTCTGATCTCGCATGCGCAGATCGGTCATGCCAGCGCCGTGCGTCGCAAGCTGACGGAACTCAAGCTGACCCGCGCCGCGCCGCCGGGACTTCTCCAAAGCTTGCAGGATCGTCTGGAGGTCTTCGATCTGGAGGGGATCGTGAAACAGCTTAATCGGGGGCCGAAATGACCACAGGGGATTACGATAGCCGCAGTATCGCGCTGGTCGTGGATGATAACCCGGACTCGCTTGGCATGGTGTCGGCAGCGCTGGAGAACCACGGCATGACTGTGCTTGTGGCGCGGGATGGGCGATCGGCGATCAATCTGACCTACAGGGTTCAGCCCGATGTCATCCTCATGGATGCGCTGATGCCCGATATGGACGGGTTTGAAACCTGCCGCGCGCTCAAGTTCGGGCCAAATCCTGTGCTTGCGCCGATTATCTTCATGACCGGGCTGAGCGATCAGGAACATATCGTCAAGGGGCTGCGTGCGGGGGGCGTGGATTACATCACCAAGCCGGTCGAACTTGACGAGATGATTGCCCGTCTCAGCACGCATATCGTCAATTCGAAGCTGATCCAGAGCGCGCGTGACGCGCTGGATTCCTGTGGCCGGGCCATTCTTGCCTTTGATCAGCATGGTGAGCTGGCATGGGGCTCCCAAAAGGCGCTTGGCTTTTTTGCCTCGGTGGCCGGGGAGGTGCCGTTGGCCGATCTGAAAGCCTGGATCGCGGGGTGTGCGGAAAACCCTGTGTCTGCCATAGCGCCGTATTCACATGGTGTGATGGCGTTTCATTTCGTGGGCGTGTCAATTGCGCGCGATTATCTGGTCAAGATCACCCGCCTTGATGCCGAAACCAACGAAGAGAAGTTGCGCGCTGCCTTCGATTTGACCGCGCGCGAGGCCGAGGTGCTGTTCTGGCTGACCTTGGGAAAAACCAATCGTGACATCAGTGCGATCCTTGATCTCAGTGCGCGGACCGTCAACAAGCACCTTGAACAGGTGTTTCAGAAGATGGGGGTCGATAACAGGACGTCGGCGGCGGTTCTGGCGGACCGTGTTCTAGCACGCGATTTCTGACCTATCCGTCGGCTCCCACCGAGTCAGGTCGGGCTGGTCAGGCGGTATCGGGTCGACGCGATATCCCCGGTCCATCCCCAGACGGCGATCAAGGGGCTGTCCGACGTGCGGATCGAATGGCGCATCCAGGGCGGATGATGGACGAACTGTCCCTTGGATCGCCGGACCGACGGCTGATCGTCCTGACCCCATTCGGCATGCCCTGACAGGATGTGATACAATTCTTCCGCTGCATGGCTGTGCTGAGGATAAAAATGCCGCGGACCTTGCCACAAGACGCCAAAGCGCAGGGTATCATGCGGGATCATCCCGTCCGGGCCCACGATTTCGACCACTTTGATCCGGCCCGAGATATGCGCTGGCAGGGTGCCATATCCGGGCCGGCGCCAGTGCAGCATGGCATTGCAGGCCTTCACATGATCAATCAGCCCCAGGTTGGATGCCGCTTTGATCTGTGACAGGTCCGGCGCGCTGCAGGGTTGACCCGAGCGTTTGCCAGACAGGCAAATCGTCGTCTCTGGCAAAGTGTTTGCGAGGCTGCGTGCGATGTCGCTGCCATGGGCTGCAAAGGTCTTGGCGGCGCCTGCCAAAAGAGTGTCCAACGCCGCAGGATCGGCCTGTGCAGTTTGGTTATGGGGGTGTGTCATCATGCACCTCCCCCTGTTTCCCGCGTTCGGACGCGCCAGTCTGCGATGAATCATCGGAGGCGTCCGCCATCGAATGCTTCAGGATCCCTTCGCTGATCCGGTCCTTGAGGCGCGATGCGGCGATGCCAAGTGGCTGGCCCGTGCTGGTGATGATCGCCAGACCATGCAGGATTCTGGGCTCGAAGGGGCGCCAGATCACGCCATCCGCGATATCCGCCTTGCCATTGACCGGATCGACAAGCGACACATAATCCCCGGCTGCCACAAGGTTGCGCGCAATGGCATAGAAATAGCTTGAAGCGACATGGTTCAGGGGCACTTGCGCCCGCGACATCACCTCTCCCAATTGTCGGTCGACCATGTGATCGCCGGTCACGGCAATGACGGGGCGGTTCCTGAGGGAGTCCGGTGTCACGACATCCAACGCGGCCAGCGGATCGGTCTTGCGCATGATGCAGACGCATTCCATCTGGAACAGTCGCGCGCTCAGGCCGGCTGCGGGCACGGGTGTGTCGATGAGACCGATGTCGATCTGGTGGCTGCCGACCCATGAGGCGACCCGCCGCGAGGAATGAACGCGCATTTCCACGCGCGTTCCGGGGTAGTCCCGTTGAAAATCGGCAATGATCCGTGGCAGGAAATTATAGGACATCGCCCCGTTGGTGGCGATGCCGACCGTACCGGTATCGCCCGTTCTGATTGTTTGAGCGCGTTTTTCGACCCGCTCCAGTGCCGCGATCCCCTGTTCGACTTCTTCCTGAAGTTGCACTGCTTCATTGGTCGGCGCAAAATATCCGCGGTCACGGTGAAACAAGGTGAAGCCCAGATCTTCTTCAAGGTTTTTCAACGCCACGCTGACCGCAGGCTGTGACACATTCAGGCGTTCCGCCGCGCGTGAGACGGATCCCGCCTCGAACAGCGCGTTGAAGACTTCAAGATGTCTCAGCTTGAGTCGCATCGGTCTGTCTCGTCCTCCAGAGTCCTTCAGGGTCATAACTTTTTCGAATAAAAATATAATTCATATTAAATTGATAAATGTATATCCCGCTTATAGCTTTTGATTTACGTCGATCAATAACCTTTGCGCCGGTTGTTCACATTTTCCGATCCGGTGCCCGCACGATGGTAGCCACCTATGTCTGCAGACGCGCAAAACGACCATATTTGGGGGCAGGGCTGGCAGGACACATCGTTCTGGCTTGACGGGTTGCCCGCACCCGAGGTGCAGGATGACACGCTGCCTGCATCGGTTGATGTCCTTATCGTGGGGTCCGGCTATACCGGGCTGAACGCGGCGCTTGAGACTGCGCGGGGTGGTCGCTCAACCCTGGTTTTGGATGCTGCTCCGCTTGGGCATGGGTGCAGCACCCGCAACGGCGGGCAGATCAGCACCAGCATCAAGCCATCATTGGCCAAGCTGACGGCGAAATACGGGATCCAGCGTGCCCGTGCCATCCGGCAGGAAGGGGCCAATTCGCTCGAATGGATCGAGGACCGTGTCCAGTCGGAAGGGATCGATTGCGATTTTCGCCGGGTTGGGCGCTTTCATGCCGCTCATACCCCCAAAAGCTATGAAGACCTGGTACGGGAAGCCGAACAGTTGACCCGCGAGGAGGGAATAGAAACCCATGCGGTGCCGCGTGCCGATCAACGCTCGGAACTGGGTACCGATGTCTATCATGGCGGCGTGGTCTTTCCGCGTCATGCCTCGCTCAATCCGGGGCGCTATCACCGCGGCCTTCTTGAGGCTGCACGCCGTTCGGGTGTTCAGGCGGTTGGCGATTGCGAGGTGACGCATATCAAACGGGTGGGCGAGGGGTTCGAGGTCACGACCGCGCGGGGGATGGTGCGTGCAAGGGATGTTATCGCGGCGACGAACGGGTATAGCGGCACGTTGCTGCCATGGTTGCGGCGGCGGATCATTCCGATCGGCAGCTACGTCATCGCGACCGAGCCTTTGCCGCGCGATCTGGTCGACAGGCTGTTTCCCAAGGATCGGATCGCCAGCGACACCTGCAAGGTGGTTTATTATTTCCGGGCCTCGTCCGACCGCACGCGGATCGTCTTTGGCGGGCGCGTGTCCGCGAACGAGACGGACCCGGCCATCAGCGGCCCACGACTTTACCGCGATATGTGTCGCATATTTCCAGAATTGCGGGACTACCGGATCGCGCATTCATGGATGGGAACGGTGGCCTACAGTTTTGACGAACTGGCCCACACGGGCGTGCATGACGGCATCCATTACGCGATGGGATATTGCGGATCGGGCGTGTCCATGGCGAGTTATCTTGGCATGCGTCTCGGGCAAAAGGTGCTTGGCCTGAAAGAGGGGCGCACGGCCCTCGACGAACTGCCTTTTCCGACACGTCCGCTTTACACCGGAAAGCCTTGGTTCTTGCCGCCTGTCGTGGCGTGGTATCGCTGGCGCGATGGGCTGCAGACAGGGCAGGCCGAGCGCGCAAGAGCTTGAAACAGAAAGAAATCGCAACCCGGATTCCCGGGCGAATGCGAAACAAGAGGGGCCGGAAAATACCGCCCCTGCAACGGAGGAGGAACTGAAAATGAAATCCATAACATCACTTGCCGTGGTTGCGGCCTTTGCGGCTTCGGCGGTCCATGCCAATGATCCGACACTGACCATCGCGTCCTGGGGCGGCTCCTATCAGGAAGCGCAAAGCAAGGCGCTGTTTCAGCCCGCATCGCAGAACACCGGGATCAGCATCAAGGAAGAAACCTATGGTGGCATGTCCGATGTGCGCCTGCAGGTTTCGACCGGGCAGGTCACGCTGGACATCGTGGTCAGCGGGTCGGGATCCGCTTCGCGGGCCGCGGCAGAAGGGCTTCTGGAAGAGCTCGACTACAGTGTGATCGACGTGTCCAGTTTCTATCCCGGCCTTTACAGCGATCATTGCGTCGGCGGCGACGTTTTTTCGACGGTCTATGCCTGGAACACCGACAAGTTCGGCGAGAGCGGACCCCAAAGCTGGGCGGATTTCTTCGATGTCGAAAAATTCCCCGGAACGCGGGCTTATCGTGGCAAGGTCGCCGGCGCGCTTGAACCGGCGCTGATGGCGGATGGCGTGGCGCCGGAAGATGTCTACGCGGTGCTGGATTCCGAAGAAGGTATCGAACGCGCGATCAACAAGATCCGCGAGTTGAAGCCGAATATCGCCGTGTTCTGGACGTCGGGCGCGCAGCAAGCACAGCTGATGAAAGACGCCGAGGTCGATATGACAACGGGCTGGAACGGTCGTTTCGACAATGCCAAGGCCGACGGGGCCAAGGTGGCCTATTCCTTCAATCAGGCGTTGCTCGATTATGACTGCTTCGCCATCCCCAAAGGCGCGCCCAACAAGGATCTCGCCATGAAGTTCCTTGCCGAGATATCGAAGCCTGAATATCAGGACGATTTGCCGAAATACATCACCTACGGTCCGACCAACAAGGCCGCCTATGAGACGGGCGTGATTGATGCGGCAACCGCGGCGGGCCTGCCGTCCTCGCCTGAAAATGCGGCAATGCAGTTGCCGATCTCTTTGGAATGGTATGCGAAATGGGAAACCACCGCTGCCGAAATGTATCAGGAAATGCTGACCGAATAATCTTCATTTCGATGCATGACCGTCGCGGGTGGGTGACTGCCCGCGACGTTTTCACGGGGACATGACAGTGACAAACACTTCCGCCGATGCGCTGCCGATCACGGTGCGCAATGTGACCAAGACCTATGGTCGGGTTCACGCCCTCGACAACGTGTCGCTTGATGTGAAAAGCGGTGAATTCCTGACCTTGCTCGGACCGTCGGGATCGGGCAAGACCACGCTTCTGATGGTGCTGGCCGGATTCACGCGGCCTGATCAGGGCAGTCTCAAGTTCGGCGATGCCGAGATGATCCGCCAGCCGCCGCATCTGCGCGATGTGGGTATGGTCTTTCAGAATTACGCGCTGTTTCCGCATATGACGGTCGAGGGCAATGTGGGCTATCCGCTGCGCTTGCGCCGGGTGCCCAAACCCGAGATCGCCGCGCGCGTCGAGAAGGCCTTGGCGACGGTGCAACTCAGCGGGTATGGCGAACGGCGTATCGACCAGTTGTCGGGGGGGCAGAAGCAACGTGTGGCCCTGGCGCGCTCCATCGTGTTCGAGCCGCGCATTCTGCTGATGGACGAACCGCTTTCGGCACTCGACAAGAAACTGCGCGACCGCATGCAGATCGAATTGCGCCAGCTGCATGAAAAACTGGGCATGACGACGGTCTATGTGACCCACGATCAGCGCGAGGCGCTGACGATGTCGGATCGCATCGCGGTGGTCAATTTCGGTCGCATCATGCAGCTTGCCACGCCACAGCAGCTTTACGACCAGCCCGAGAACAAGTTTGTCGCGGATTTCATCGGAGACTCCACCTTTCTGGATGTGCAGCGTGACGGCGATACCTGTCTTGTCGGCGGCACCCCCCTCAAGACGACGCGGCCCGTGCCACCCGGCGACAGCCTGTCCCTGATGATGCGCCCCGAACGTATCCACCTGATCGAAGGTGCGCCCGCGCCTGATGACAACGTGTTCGAGGCGACGGTGTCGGACCTTGTGTATCAGGGCGAAAGTTTCCTGCTTTATGCCCATATCCGCAACGGTCCCGAAGTTGCCGTGCGCGGGGCGATCCGGGGCGATACATATGGCCGCCTGCCCAAGCCCGGTGCCACTGTCCGTCTGGGTCTGCATGCCGCTGACGCGGTGATCATCGCGGATGGGGGGCTATAGAATGAGCGTGACCGACATGAACGCCACCGGCCTGCGCCGCGATGAGCATATGGAGCGTCTCAAGCTGTTCGGTCTCAGTTCGCCCGCCCTGATGCTGGTGATGGTGATCCTCGTGATCCCGGTGGGGTGGCTGTTCTACGTGTCGTTCATCGGCGCGGACGGGTCGTTCTCGCTTGAAAACTACGAGCGGATGATCACCCGTAAATCCTATGGGCGGATCTTCTGGACCACCTTCGAGGTCAGTCTGCTGACCACCGGCATTTGCATTCTGATCGGCTATCCGCTGGCTTATTTCATGTCGCAATTGCCGCCGCGGCTGGCCAATCTGTGCCTGATCGCGGTGCTCTTGCCGTTCTGGACCTCGCTTCTGGTTCGGACCTATGCGTGGCTTGTGCTGCTTCAGAAGAACGGGCTGGTGAACAACTGGGCCATATCGCTCGGGCTGTGGGACGAGCCGATCAAGATCGTCCACAATTTGAACGGCACCTTGATCGGGATGGTGCATATCATGCTGCCGTTCCTGATCTTGCCGGCGTATGGCGCGATGCGGGCGATCGACCGAGACTACATCAAGGCCGCCGCCAATCTGGGCGCCAGCCCGCGCCGGGCCTTCTGGACGGTGTTCTTTCCATTGTCCACGCCTGGACTCTTTGCCGGGGCGCTGATGGTTTTTGTCCTTTGCCTCGGGTTTTTCGTGACGCCGGCGGTTCTGGGGGGCGGCAAGGTCATCATGGTGTCGATGAAGATCGTCTCGAATATCGAGCTTTTCGTGAATTGGGGCGCGGCCAGCGCGCTTGGTGTGGTGCTTCTGGTCTTGACGGCGGGCGTGTTGTGGATCGCGTCGCGCTTCGTCAATCTGGAACGGGCCACCGGCGGAGGGGGACACTGATGCTGAATTGGCTGCGCAGCCCGGCCTCGGAGACGCAGGTGACCCACGGTCAGCGCCTCTGGCTTTATGTGTTCTCCGTTCTCATCCTGATCCTGTTGGTGATCCCCACATTCATCGTGATCCCGATGTCGTTCTCGGATTCC
>JALQUE010000283.1 GCA_023260815.1 Roseovarius sp. | reverse complement strand
GCTCAGTTCTGGCTATGCCCCGATCGGCGGGTCTCTGGTCTGCGACGAGGTGGCCGAGGTGATGAACGAATGTGATTTCGCACACGGTTACACCTATTCCGGCCATCCGGTGTCCTGTGCCGTGGCGCTGGAAAACCTGCGCATCCTGCAAGAAGAAGGCATCGTGGACCGCGCAGGCCACGAGACCGCGCCCTATCTCAAGCAAAAATGGGAAACGCTGGCGGATCACCCGCTGGTGGGCGAGGCCAAGATCGCCGGGATGATGGGCTCGATCGCGCTGACGCCCCACAAGGAAAGCCGCGCCAAATTCGCCGCCGACGCCGGAACCGCCGGCTTCATCTGCCGCGAGGAATGTTTCGCCAACAATCTGGTGATGCGCCATGTGGGCGACCGGATGGTGATCTCGCCGCCGCTGATCATCTCGAAACCCGAGATCGACACCCTGATCGACCGGGCGACCGTCGCTCTGGACAACGCCTACAAGCGGATCAAGGACGATGGCCTCTTGGTCGCCGCCAGCTGAGCGTTTCCGATACGACCACCGATAAGATCCTTGCCAAGACTCCGGCCAAGATCCCTGGCAACCCCACCGAAAGGCCGCCTTATTTCAGGCGGCCTTTCAAATATTTGCCGTAGTCGTTCTTGGCGAACATCGCTGCGCGCTTTTCGAGGTCTTCGCGGCTGATCCAGCCCATGTCATACGCGATCTCGTCCAGACAGCCGGTCTGCAGACCTTGCCGCATGGTCAGCGTGCGCACGAAATTGCCCGCGTCCAGAAGGCTGGCATGGGTGCCGGTGTCCAGCCACGCATAACCGCGCCCCATGCGCTTCACCTCAAGCTTGCCGGCATGCAGATACATCTCGAGCAAGGTGGTGATCTCAAGCTCCCCGCGCTCCGACGGCTGCACCTCGCGCGCCATCTTGGGCGCGTCCCCATCCAGAAAATACAGCCCCGTCACCGCATAGTTCGACGGCGGCACCTCGGGCTTCTCGATGATCTGTTGCGCGCGCCCCTCGGCGTCGAAACTGACCACGCCATAGCGTTCGGGATCGGCCACGTGATAGCCGAACACCGTGCCGCCCACCGTCTGCTTGTCGGCTTCGCTCAGGATATTCGGCAGGCCATGCCCGAAAAAGATGTTGTCCCCCAACACCATCGCCGATGGCGCCCCATTCAGGAACGCATCCGCCAGAATATAGGCTTGCGCCAGCCCATCGGGCGACGCCTGCACGATATAGGTCAGCGACAGCCCCCATTGGCTGCCATCGCCCAGCACGCGCTGGAATTGCTCCTGATCGTGCGGCGTGGTGATCATCGCGATCTCGCGAATCCCCGCCAGCATCAGCACCGACAGCGGGTAATAGATCATCGGCTTGTCATAGATCGGCAAAAGCTGCTTCGACACACCCATGGTGATCGGATAAAGCCGTGTGCCGGACCCGCCGGCAAGAATGATGCCTTTTCGCTGCGTCATGCGCCTGATACTCCCAGATCTTTCAAAACTGCTGCGACACCTTCGCGCCAGTCAGGCCGCGAGATGCGGAAAACAGTCTCTGTCAAAGCGCAATCCAGTCGAGAGTTCAATGGCCGCGCTGCAGGTGTCGGATAGTCTGCGGTCGGAATACCACGCACCGCAACCTTGCGCCCCGCCATCTCGAAAATGGTTTCCGCGAACTCTTTCCAACTGACATCGGGCATGCCCGAGAAATGATAGATGCCGGTCTTGCCCGGATCGGCGCGCATCTGCTCGGCCATTGTCAGGCAGGCAGCGGCGATATCGGCGGCGGGCGTCGGCCCGCCGATCTGATCGTCCACGATGCTCAGGGCGTCACGGCTTTCCGACAGGCGCAGCATGGTCTTGAGGAAATTCGCCCCATGCGCCGAAAACACCCATGAGGTGCGCAGGATCGCATAGGCCCCCCCGGCTTGCGCAATCGCCGCCTCGCCCGCAAGTTTGCTGCGGCCATAGGCGTTTTGCGGTGCAACAGGGTCTGTTGTGGCGCGCGGCGCCTCACCTGATCCGTCGAACACATAATCGGTCGAGATATGGATCAGCGGGATGCCGGCCGCCGCACAGGCCCGCGCCATGGCGCCCGGCGCCTCGGCGTTGATGACATGCGCCAACGTCTCTTCGTCTTCGGCACGGTCAACGGCGGTATAGGCGGCGGCATTGATCACCGCCGATGGCTCATGCGCCGCGATGGCCGCCGCACACGCCTCCGGCTGGCTCAGATCGGCGGCCCCCCGTCCCAGAAACACCGCCTCCGGCGCGCGCAGGGCCAGTTCCGTGGCCACCTGGCCCGTCCTGCCGAAGACAAGCAGGGTCATCCCGTGCCCACCCGTGTGCCGACCCCGTCCATCTCCAGCAGGGGTTGCCACCAATCGGGGGTGTCCAGATACCATTGCACGGTCTTTTCCAGACCCTGTTCCACCGTCACCGACGGTGTCCACCCCAGCTCGGCCATGATCCTGTCAGGGTCGATCGCATAGCGTGCGTCGTGGCCGGGACGATCATCGACAAATCGGATCAGGTCGCGATAACTGCCGGTCGCGCGCGGGCGTTTGTCGTCCAGAATATCGCAGATCGCATGCACCAGATCGATATTGCGCCGCTCGTTATGGCCACCCACGTTATAACTGCGTCCAGGCTCGCCCTTTTCCATCGCCAGCAGCAGCGCATCGGCGTGATCGTCCACATAAAGCCAGTCGCGCACATTCAGTCCTTGGCCGTAAACCGGAATCTCGCGCCCGTGCAGCGCGTTCAGGATCACCTTCGGGATCAGCTTTTCGGGAAAATGGAACGCGCCGTAATTGTTCGAACAATTGGTCAGCACCACGGGCAGACCATAGGTATGGAACCATGCCCGCACCAGATGGTCCGAAGACGCTTTCGAGGCGGAATAGGGACTGCGCGGGTCATAGGGCGTCTCTTCGGTGAACAGCCCCGTGTCACCAAGCGAGCCATAGACCTCGTCGGTCGAGATATGGTGAAACCGAAAGCTGTCGGGCCGGCCTGCACCCACCCAATGGGCGCGGGCGGCCTCCAGCATGTTGTAGGTACCGATGATATTCGTCTCGATGAAGTCGCCCGGCCCGTCGATCGACCGATCGACATGCGATTCCGCCGCCAGATGCATCACCGCTTCGGGGGCATGCTGCGCAAACACCCGGTCCAGCGCGCCGCGGTCGCGGATATCGACCTGCACAAAGCTGTAGCGCGGATTTTCAGCGACGCTTGCAACATTCTCAAGCCGGCCCGCATAGGTGAGCGCGTCAAGGTTCACCACCTCATGGCCGCGTGCAATGGCCAGACGCACCACCGCCGAGCCGATGAACCCGGCGCCGCCTGTCACGAGTATCTTCATGCCGTCTCTCCGTAGGTGAATGGGCTGTCGAACGCCGCGAAGGATTGCGCGTTGGCGTCCTTTTCGGACAAGACAGGTGCGCCGTCCAGCCCCCAGTCGATGCCCAGATCGGGATCGTCGAACCGCACCGCCCCATCACACGCGGGCGCATAATAATCCGAGCATTTGTAGATGATCTCGGTATCCGGCGCGCAGGTGACAAAGCCGTGGAGGAACCCCTTGGGCACCAAAAGCTGAAGACCGTTCTCAAAGCTCAGTTCGCAAGCGACCCATTGGCCATAGGTGGGGCTTCCCTTGCGCGCATCCACCGCCACATCCACAAACCGCCCGCGCCCGCAGCGCACCAGCTTGTCCTGTGCATGGGGCGGTGCCTGAAAATGCAGCCCGCGCACCGTGCCCACCGCAGCCGAGACCGAGTGGTTGTCCTGTACGAAATCAATATCAATTCCAAGATCCAGAAATGTTTTCCGGTTCCAGCTTTCGGCAAAGAATCCTCGTTCATCACCGAACCGGCGCGGCTCCAACAGCAGCACGCCGGGCAGTTTGGTTTCCGTGACCTTCAAAACGCTGGCTCCCCTATAAAACCGCCGCTTGCTTCCTGTACCAAGCAGCGGTTGGGATGTCACCGGCATTCGCGCGAACGCACTGTTAACAGGGTGGCTTTACCGCTGTCATACCGACGCAATGCCGCCAGGATACCGAACCGGGTTTTGCCCTGTTAACCAGTGCTTTGGGCCGAGTCGCCGTCAATCCTTAACGAACATCTTCCGGGGCCGGTTGCAGAACGTCTCGGCCGGGCCATCTTATGGGACCCATTTCCCTTAAGCTCGTTTTTGACGATGATCTCAAACCCTTCGTTGGAACCAGCAGTCCTCTCAATTCGTCTTTGATGAACACTCTTCGTACTTTGCGTTCGCGGTTTGGTCTGCTCTCTTCAATTCAAATCATTCAAAATAAGGCCCAAGCCTGAGCTGTCGCGACCAACAGGACGGGACACTGGATATAAGCCACAGCACAAAAATCATTGCTTTTTCACCCACAACTCCAATCCCAATCACAATTTGATCAAACTCCATCGATCCGCCGCCCATCCCGGCTTGCGATCACTGCATCCGCCTGACAAGGTGCCTTCGAACTGAAGGAGGTCAACCAATGATCGAGAAACGGCAATTCTACATCGATGGTGCCTGGGTCGACCCGCGCGCCGGGACCGATTACCATGTGATCGACCCCTCCACCGAAGATCCCTGCGCGGTGATCTCGCTTGGCGGCCAGGCCGATACCGACGCGGCCGTCGCCGCTGCTCATGCGGCCTTTCCCGCATGGCGCCGCACCACCAAGGCCGACAGACTGGCCCTGGTCGAAAAGCTCTATGACGTCTACAAAGCCCGCTCCGAAGAGATGGCCCAGGCCATCAGCATGGAAATGGGCGCGCCCATCGACATGGCCCGTCAGCAACAGGCCGGCGCAGGTCTGGGGCATATCAAGGCGTTCCTGACGGTGGCGAAGGATTTCGAATTCATCGAACCGCTTGGCGATCATGCCCCCAACGACCGCATCGTGCATGAACCGATTGGCGTCGTGGCGATGATCACGCCCTGGAACTGGCCGATGAACCAGGTCACGCTCAAGGTGATCGCGGGCGCCATCGCAGGCTGCACGATGGTCCTCAAACCGTCCGAGGAATCGCCGCTTTCGGCCATGCTCTTTGCAGACATGATGCACGAGGCCGGCTTTCCCAAGGGCGTGTTCAACCTCGTGAACGGCGACGGCGCGGGCGTGGGCACGCAATTGTCCACCCACGACCATGTCGACATGGTCAGCTTCACGGGTTCCTCGCGCGCCGGCAAGCTGATCTCCAAGGCCGCCGCAGATACGCTCAAGCGGGTCAGTCTGGAATTGGGCGGCAAGGGCGCGAACCTGATCTTCGCGGATGCCGACGACCAGGCCGTCAAGCGCGGTGTGCTGCACTGCATGAACAATACCGGTCAGTCCTGCAACGCCCCGACCCGCATGCTCGTTCAACGTGACATCTACGATCAGGCCGTTGAAACCGCGGCCGAAGTGGCCAAGTCCGTTCAGGTCGGCTCGGGGCATGACGCGGGCCGCCACATGGGCCCCGTGGTCAACGAGGTGCAGTTCAACAAGATCCAGGACCTGATCCAGAAGGGCATCGACGAAGGCGCGCGCCTGATCGCGGGCGGTGTCGGTCGTCCCGATGGGCTCAATCGCGGGTTCTATGTGCGCCCCACGGTCTTTGCGGATGTGACCAACGACATGACCATCGCCCGCGAGGAAATCTTCGGCCCCGTCCTGTCGATCATGGCCTTCGACACCGAGGAAGAGGCGCTCACCATCGCCAATGACACGCCCTACGGTCTGACCAATTATGTCCAGACGCAGGACCCCGCCCGCGCCAATCGCTGCGCGCTGGCCCTGCGCTCGGGCATGGTCGAGATGAATGGCCAAAGCCGCGGCCTCGGCTCGCCCTTCGGTGGCATGAAACAGTCCGGCAATGGCCGCGAGGGTGGCAAATGGGGCATCGAGGACTTCCTCGAGGTCAAGGCCGTCTCCGGCTGGACCGAAGGCGCCTGACCAAAGACACCGATCTGCGCGCGGGTCCGCCGAAAAGGCCCCGCGCGCGGTCACACCTGCGTCACAGCGGCGTTTTTTCGCTCTCACCCGGCTTGCATGCTGCCCTCACGTGGCTAATGAGGGGAAGTGACATATCAAACGGGAGCGTCGCGGCGCGCCATGAAATACAGAGCTGAGATCGACGGGCTGCGCACCGTGGCGGTGGTGCCGGTGGTGCTGTTCCATGCCGGCTGGGAGGTGTTCTCGGGCGGCTATGTCGGC
>JALQUE010000230.1 GCA_023260815.1 Roseovarius sp. | reverse complement strand
AGGAGCATCAGGACGCCATGCCCGATATCGAGGCCGTTCTGGGGGCCGATGCGCGTATCGGCCCTGCCACGCGCGCCGATCTGCAAGCCCTGACCGATCATCTGGCGCAGGGTGATCTTTACGATCTCCAAGAAAGCTATGTGATGCTGTTTGACCGGTCGCGCAGCTTGTCGCTCAATCTGTTCGAGCATGTCCACGGTGAAAGCCGCGACAGGGGCGGCGCCATGGTCAGCCTGATCGACACCTACCGCGCGGCGGGGTTCGAGCCTGCCTCCTCGGAGCTGCCTGATCACCTTCCGGTTCTGCTGGAATTCCTGTCCACGCGTCGCGTGCCGGAGGCCCGCGAGATACTTGCCGATGCGGCGCATATCATCGATGTGCTTGCCACCCGGCTTGCCCGTCGCGAAACCGGATACGCAAGTGTCTTCAAGGCCTTGTCGCAGCTGGCAGGCACGCAGGCCGATGCCGACGCCGTCGCCGAGATGCTGGCCCGGCCTGACGACGATCCGACCGATCTGGAGGCCCTCGATGCGGTCTGGGAGGAGACCGAAGTCACCTTCGGTCCCGATCCCAACGCCGGCTGCCCGCAGGTCCGCGAGATGCTGGCAGGCATGGACACACCCACCCCCCTGAACAGGAGCGCCTGATATGTTTGGCGACTTCGATATCAATTTCGTCATCTTCGGGGTCATGCCCTATGTCGCGCTGACGGTCTTCCTTGTCGGATCGATCGCGCGCTACGAGCGCGACCCCTTCACTTGGAAAAGTTCGTCCAGCCAGCTTTTGTGCCGCAAACAGCTGATCTGGGGCTCGATCCTGTTTCATGTCGGCATCCTGACGGTGTTCTTTGGTCACCTTGTGGGCCTTTTCACACCGGTCTGGGTGCTTGATACCCTTGGAATTCCCTATGGTCTCAAGCAGTGGATGGCCGTTCTGATCGGTGGCCCCGCCGGTATCGCGGCGCTGATCGGGTCGACCATGCTTTTGCACCGCAGGCTTGCCGACCCGCGCATTCGTGTGACATCGACATTCCCCGATATCCTGATCATGGTCCTGATCTGGCTGCAACTGGCCATTGGCCTGCTGACGATCACGCAGACGCTCCAGCATATGGACGGCTCCGAGATGGTGCGCTTCATGACATGGTCGCAGAGCGTGGTCAGCTGGAACATCAATGCATGGGTCACCGTGGTGAATGTTCACTGGCTGTATAAGCTGCACATCTTCCTGGGCCTGATCATCACCATGGTGTTTCCGTTCACGCGACTGGTCCACATCTGGTCGGGGTTTGCGGCGCCCGTCCGCTATTTGCTGACGCGGCCGGGCTATCAGATCGTGCGCTCGCGCCGTCGCCGCCCGCTCGAGGAGCGTCGCCGCGCCTATGACACGCGCCAGGCCAAACGCGGTCCGACGGCGACAACACCGGCGGAGTGAGGAGAATGAACATGGCTCTGTTTCCCGATGTCGTCGTGAACAACGAAACCATTCCCTCGGCGGCAATCGCTGCCGAGGCCCAGAACCACGAAGCCCCAAGGGACAAGCCGGGCATCGCCTGGCGCAAGGCCGCGCAGGCGCTTGCGATCCGTGCCCTGCTTCTGCAAGAGGCAAACCGGCGCGCCCTGACAGCCGATCCGCTGGAATTGGCTCCGGGCCGCGTCGAGACCGAGGACGAAGCTCTGATCCGTGCCCTGTTGGACGAGGCCCTGAGCATTCCGCCCGTCACCGAAGAGGACGTTCGCGCCGAATGGGCGCGTGATCCCCGGCGTTTCCGGTCGGCGCCTTTGTGGGACGTGTCGCACATCCTGTGCGCGTGCGATCCGCGTGACGAAACCGAGACCGCGTCAGCCCAGGCCCGGGCAAGCACCCTGCTGGCAAGGCTTGAAGGGGATGCCAAGGGGTTTGCCGCCGCAGCGCGCGAAAGCGACTGTGGCTCAAAGGCGGCGGGCGGACATCTGGGCCAGCTTGGACCGGGCGACACAGTGCCCGAATTTGAAGCCGCGCTGCGCGGTCTGCCCGAAGGCGGCATGACGCAAGACCCGGTGCTGTCGCGGCATGGCTGGCACATCATTCGTCTGAATGCCACCGCGCCGGGACAGGTGCTCCCCTATGAAACCGTCCGTCCCAAGATTGCGCAGGCGTTGGAGAAAGCCGCATGGGCACGCGCCTCGCGGGATTTCATCGACGCACTTGCCGGGCAGGCGCGGATCACCGGTGCCAGCCTGTCGCCGATCTGACTTATGCAAAGGGACGTGCCATGGACCACACGGAATCAGAAGGGCAGGGACGCGGGGGATGCCCTGCAAGCGCTGACTTGCTGGCCCGCCCTCTGGAGTTCATCAGCGAAGATCACCTGCGCGAACGCCAGATATGCGCGGTGATCGACGGGCTGATCATGGCGATATCCCTAGACAGGCGGGCGGCACTTGCTGTGCTGCGCTTTGTCAACGAGGAACTGAACGTGCATCTGCGCGACGAGGCCGAAGATCTGTTCCCGCTTCTCATGCAACGCTGCACGGCAGAGGATTCGATCGAAGATGCGCTTGACCGGATCAAGGCCGATCAGCTTGCGGTGATCCGCCTTTTGCCCGATGTGCGGGCCGCACTTGCCGGATGCCTGGACACTGGCGCCGATCTCTCCGCCTCCGAGCGTGCGATGCTGACCCAATTCGCCGCGCATATGCGCCGCCACTTGGTTGCCGAGAACGCCATCCTTCTGCCGATCGCCCGCGCCCGGCTGACACAGGCAGATCTGCAACTTTTGTCGGCCCACATGAGAGCGCGGCGTGGGCTGGCCCCAGACCCGGACTTGATCGATGTTGACTGATCTCCTGGACCGCAAGCGCGCATGGTCGGAGCACCATCATGCCGAAGAACCACAGTATTTCACCTGTCTCGCGGCCCTTCAGGCGCCCGAATTCTTCTGGATCGGCTGTTCCGACAGCCGGGTGCCGGCAAATGTGGTGGCGGGCCTCGATCCGGGGGAAGTGTTCGTGCATCGCAATGTCGCGACTATCGTCCACTCCTTGGACATGAACGTGCTGTCGGCCCTCGAATTCGCTGAGGCCCGGCGCGACCGATTGGCCGAGTTGAATGTGATCGAACGGGTCCGGCGCGTCTGCGAGACGCCGATCTTGCAACGCGCGTGGCGGCAAGGCGCCGATCTGCGTGCCGACGACCTGATCCATGGATTGAAGGATGGCCGCTTGCGCGACCTCGATTGCAGCATCGGCCCCGGACATTTTCAGACCGATGATTCACCGACCAGAGATTTCAGACAGGAGACCGCACAATGACGATCCATCAGCCAATCGCATCACCGGGATGCGGCTGCGACGGGCAGGACATGCTGGACACCCTCAGCAGCATCGACGACGGGCTTGCCCGCATCGCCGCGCATGTCACGCCCGTGGGCAGAACCGAAGCCGTGTCGCTTTGCGAGGCGCTTGGCCGTATCCTCGCCCATCCGGTGCGGTCGCGGGCGTTGGTGCCGGCGTTCGACAATGCGGCGATGGATGGCTATGCCGTGGCCACCCCAGCCCTGAGCGGACCGGGGCCATGGGCGCTGAATGTCGTGGCGCGGGTGCCTGCGGGGCAACACGCGACCGCCGCGCTTGGCGCCACCGCCGCCGCCGCCGCCCGTATCTTTACCGGCGCACCGATCCCCGAGGGCGCGGATGCCGTGGTCAGGCAGGAAGATGTCACGCGTATTGGCGATGTCATTCATCTGCGCCGCAGACCGGTGCCCGGCGTGAATATCCGGCGGGCCGGCAGTGACATGGCGCAGGGCGAGACCATCCTGGAAAGGGGGCGCAGACTTGGACCCCGAGACATCGCCGCCTGTGCCGCGGCGGGTGCCGGGGTCGTGCGCGTTCGCCCGCGCCTGCGTGTGGCGCTGCTTGTGACGGGCGACGAGGTGCGAAAAGCAGGCGCGGCGCGAGATGCCGCGCAAATCTGGGATGTGAACACGCCCATGCTGACGGCAGCCCTTGGGGCGCTTGGCGTCAACATCGTCGCAAGCGCCCATGGTGCCGATAATCCCATTGGCCTGGCCCGGCAACTTGGGGAACTGGCGGGGCAGGCCGATCTTGTGATCACCACCGGCGGAATTTCTGTTGGGGAAGAGGACCATGTGAAACCCGTGTTTTCTGAATTGGGTGGCGAAACCCTGTTCAGCGGCGTCGCGATCAAGCCGGGCAAGCCGGTCTCTGTAGGGCGCCTTGGGTCCACGTTTTGGCTGGGCCTGCCGGGCAATCCACTTTCTGCCTATGTCACATGGCAGGTTTTCGGGGGCGCTTTGATCCAGAGGCTGCTTGGTGAAACGGCGCGGGCACCGGCCCGGCGCCATGTTGTCATCACCGCCCCCATTCAGCGCAAACCGGGACGCTGCGAACTCAGACCCGCTGCGCTGACCGGGTTTGACGCACATGGCCGCGAGGTCGTTTCCTTTGCACAGTCCATCCATTCCGGGCGCGTGGGATGCCTGCCGCAGATGGATGGTCTGATTTTCCTTTCCTCCGATACCGAAAGCCTGCCTGCCGGCGCGCTTGTCGAATTCCAACCCTTCTATCCAGACTGAGGATGCATCACATGAACCTTGCTTACACAATGGCGCCGGGGCGCGGCAATACGGATCTGGTGCTTGCATCTCTGGCGACAGACCTTGCCGCCCTCGGCATCCGGTGCTGCGGCACTGTGCAGATCAACACGGTCAATCCCGGACACGGCACAGCCGGTCCTTGTGACATGAATGTGCGTGTGCTTCCGGATGACCCTGTTCTGCGCATCAGTCAGGATCTCGGACCCTCGGCACGCGGTTGCCGACTTGACCCGGACGCCCTTGAGACGGCGGTGGGTCTGGTCGCAGAGAGACTGTCCGCTGGCGCCGATCTGCTGATCGTCAACAAGTTCGGCAAGCACGAGGCAGACGGGCGGGGATTTCGCGACGTGATCGCCGAGGCGGTTGCGATGGGGGTGCCTGTCCTTGTCGGCCTCAATTCTCTGAACCGTGACGCTTTCGAACGTTTCGCAGGTGGCACGGCCATCCAGTTGCCGCCCGAACCCGCAGCCTTGCGGGCGTGGGTGGACAGCGTGACATCGTCACCAGACGCACCGTCAGAGCCGCAGGTTGCAGAACCGATTTGACGCGACGCGCCCAAATGCAGGCAGTTTCATAACCCGCTCTTCAAGACGGCGCCGACGCCCAAAGCTGGAATGCCCTGACATCCAAAAGCGTGGATCAGACGGACCGAAGGAACCAGAAAACGGTTTATTTTCAATGAGGCTCGAGGGGGCCACACGATCCATGCGCGACTCACCTCAGCCGCAATCCGACGCACTTTGTTAAACGCTAGCCTGGTGCTCCCAATAGATGCCGCTTTGGCTTCCGTCGGGTGGCGTACCTTTCTGCTGTTCCCCATCTGAGTGTCGCTATTCAGAAAATAGACAGCGAATGCGCTGCACAGTGACACAAATGGATCCGGTTTCAGGCCTCGCGCGCGCCCTCGAGTGCGACCCGGCTTATCCGCTTCCTTACTTTGGAGCAGGTGGTCGGCGACACTGCGGCGCATGCCTTGGTCGAGATCATGGGCGGCGACTGTTAACCTCCGTTTAACATCCGCCGCCAGTCCTCCGATTAGCTCACCACGACTTGGGCGTAGCCGCATCGACAGTATTGCGATGCTGATTGTCACACCGCGCGACCTGCGACCTTATGATGTAACCCAAAATTGCGTTATCTAGCCTCACATCTCAATGGGTGCAGACTTGCGCCCTTGCCGCCACTCGCCAACGAGGCTGACCACGAGCATTACGACCGACAAGATCAGAAGGGTTGCCGCAATCGGGCGCTGGAAGAATTCCAGAACATCGTAATCAAGAAGCTGCATCGACTTGGCGAAGGCCGATTCACCGATGCTGCCGAGTATGAGGCCCAGAACCACGCCTGCAGCCGAATAACCGGTCGTGCGAAGCATGTAGCCAATCACCCCAGCAAGGAACATCACCCAAACATCGATGAAAAGATTGCGCAGCGCGTAGGACCCGATGATCGCCAGCACGAGAATTCCGGGCGCCAGCCAGCGGAAGGGCACCCGCAGGATGTGAACGACCGTCTTGGTCTGCAGCCAGCCCAGGAAAATGATCAGAATATTGGCCCAGAACATCGCTGCGAAAGTGACCCAAACAAGATCACCCGAGGTGATGAATATCAGCGGCCCCGGTTCCATGCCGTGAATCTGGAAGATGCCCATGATCATGGCCGTCAGTGCCCCGCCCGGTAGGCCAAGCGCCAGAAGCGGGATCATGGCCGCACCGGTTGCCGCGTTGTTGGCCGTTTCCGAGGCGACGACGCCTTCCATCTCGCCCTTGCCGAAATTGGCCCGGTTTTTCGACCACTGCCGCGCCTGGCTGTAGCCCAGAAAGGCTGCGAGCGTGGCACCGATACCCGGCAAGACACCTGCAAACATACCAATCAGCGTCGAGCGCAGGATCGTCCATCGCACTGCCACGAACTCGGCGATTGTGGGAAACTCGATATTCACTTTGGGACGTTTCCGCTCGCCCTTGGAAATGGCGATTGCTTGTCCCAGGACTTCGGAGACGGCAAAGAAGCCGAGGATCATCGGGATGAAATGCACTCCGGCGGAGAGGTAGTAGGACTGATACTCCATTCCGAGGATGTTGCCGTTGCTGAACCGGGGAGTGCCCCCGATCGGATCGGTCCCGATTGCGGCGATCATCAACCCTGCGAAAACCGAGAGCCACCCCTTCCACAACGTCTTGGCGCCGATTGAGGCCGAAACCGTGAGGCCGAAGATGATGAGCGCGAAAATCTCGGGGGGGCCGAAAGCACGCACGGCAAAGGAGGCCACGACACCCGTGAAGAGCATCATCACCACCGCCGAGGCCGTGCCACCAATTGCCGAGCAACTCACAGCCGCGCCTATGGCCTTGCCGGATTGCCCATTGAGAGTCATCGGGTAGCCATCAAGGCAGGTCGGCGCGTTCTCCGGTGCCCCGGGGATATTGAAGAGGATCGCGGTTATAGCGCCCCCGAACACCCCCGCGCAGTAGATTACCGAAAAGAGCATGACCGCATTGTCAGGGCTCATCGCGACGGTAAAGGGCAAAAGCACCGCACCCAAGGTCAGCATGTTGACGCCTGGAATGGCTCCAAACAGCATGCCCCCGATCAGTCCCATGAAAAATATCATCACCGAGGTGCCGCTGCCAAAGAGCGTGAGGGTGCCCTGAATGAACTGCTCCAGCATCAGATTATCTTCCTATGCGCGCGAACTCGATGATCGCAATGTTGATGTTATAGAAAAGCCCCTCGGCGCCGACGGGCAGGGCGACATAGAAGTATCGGGTGAAGATAATCAGCATCAGCCCGTAGACGACAGCCACGACCAGCACGAGAGGTTTCAGCCGGCGGACGCCGAGCAGCAACAGAAGGCCGAAAATAAAGAGAGGCAGCGAAACGTAAGCCCCGATACGTGGCGTGAAATACAAAAACACGAAGGGCCAACAGAAGATTGCAATACGATGTATCCAGTCACGCGCAGGGATCCTGAAGTTGATCCGTTCTGTTTCCTCAAACGGCAATCCTGAGCGCAAGGTATGCACTTGTAATAAAAGCTGGAATGTCGCGCCCAAGAGGGCGGCGATGGCGATGACGCGGGGCCAGCCGGCAGCGCCGAAATCGTAGTTTTCGATGTGGTTCTCAAAATAGGTGGTTTGCTGATAGTAGATTCCGATCAGCACTGCCCAAAAGCACCATTCCATCAGATAACGGATGTAGCGCGACGATATATTCTCTGCATGGGCGGCTTGGTCTGACTGACTCATCTGGTTTTTTCTCCCGGGCAAACCTCTGATATCGAACGTCGGTGCCGGCACGGTGTGTTGAACACTCCGGGCCGGCACACCCACGCGTCTGCCTTACTGGATCAGGCCGATTTCCTTGTAGATCGTTTGATAGCTGTCGATAGTTTTGGCGATAAGCTCCTTGGAGCCTTCGCTGTCCCGATAGCTGTCGATGAGGTTCATGAACTTGGATTCATTGAACGCCGCATAACCCTCGTTAGCGAAGCCCGCCTTGCAGACATTCTCGAGGTATTCCACACGGTCCGGTGCTGTTCCTGCCTTCACGTAAAAGCCGCGGAAGCGCGTCAGAGGATCGAAATCGGCGCCGACTTCGCGGTGTGTCGGAACATCGGCGAAGGCTGCGGGGCGCTCGTTCAGAATTGTCAGGATTGGCT
>JALQUE010000085.1 GCA_023260815.1 Roseovarius sp. | reverse complement strand
ACGCTCAACCGCGTGATGATCGTCGAGCTTTCGGTGCCGGCGACCATCGTTGCGGTGATGATCGCCCTGCCGGTTCTGATCGCGCCGTTTCGGGCGCTGCTTGGCTTCCGGTCGGACACGCATCGCAGCGCGATCGGCTGGAAGCGCATCCCCTATATCTGGTTTGGCTCGTTGTGGCAGATGGGGGGATTGGCCGTGATGCCGTTCGCCCTTCTGGTGCTGTCGGGTCAGCAGGCCGTAGGCCCGGCATGGGCGGGCGAGGTGCTGGCGGCCCTCGCATTCCTGATGACGGGCCTCGGCCTGCACATGACACAGACCGCCGGTCTGGCGCTGGCCACCGACCGCGCCGATGACGAAACGCGCCCGCGCGTTGTGGCCCTGCTTTACGTGATGTTCCTTGTGGGCATGGGCCTGTCGGCGGTCATCATCGGCTGGCTGCTCAAGGATTTCTCGCCGTTCCGGTTGATCCGGGTGGTGCAGGGGGCGGCTGTCGTGGGCATCGTCCTGAACCTGATCGCCCTGTGGAAACAGGAAAAAGTCACCCCGATGAGCCGCGCCGAACGCGCCACGCCGCGCCCGCGCTTCCGCGAGGCATGGGCCGATCTGATCGCGGGCGGACAGGCCGGACGCCTGTTGGCGGTGGTGTTCCTGGGCACCATGGCCTTCAACATGCAAGATGTGCTGCTCGAGCCTTATGGCGGCGAGATTCTGGGCCTGTCGGTGTCATCCACCACGATGCTGACGGCGGTCTGGGCGATCGGCGCGCTGATCGGCTTTACCATGGCGGGCAAGATGCTGGCGCAGGGGCGCGACCCCTATCGTCTGGCCGCGTTCGGCCTGCTGACCGGCGTTGCGGCCTTCTCGGTCGTGATCTTCGCCGCGCCGATGAATTCCCCGGTGATGTTCTTCGCGGGTGCGGGCCTGATCGGGCTTGGCGGCGGATTGTTCGCGGTCTCGACCCTGATCGCCGCGATGACCATGCACACCACCGGCACGGCCGGGCACGGCCTGGCACTTGGCGCCTGGGGCGCCGCGCAAGCGACGGCGGCTGGCCTGTCGATCGCCCTTGGCGGCGGGCTGCGCGACTGGATCAATTCCGCCGCGATCTCAGGCTCACTGGGAGAGGCGCTGAACACACCCGCCACCGGCTACTCGTTTGTTTATCACCTCGAGATCGGCCTGCTTTTCGTCACCCTCGCGGCCCTCGGACCTCTGGTCCGTCTGGTGCGCGCGGATACCACACCCGAACCCCAAAAGGGAGCGGCCCGTATCGGCCTGGCCGACTTCCCCACATGACCTGCCGTTGCTCGGAAAGGATACCAACATGACCGAGACCTTCTTTGGACAATTCGACCTGGCCAGCCTGTCGCTCTGGCTGTTCTATTTCTTCTTCGCCGCGCTGATCTTCTACATTCAGCGCGAGAACATGCGCGAGGGCTACCCGCTGGAGGACGATGACGGCAATGTCTCGGCCAACCAGGGCCTGTTCCCGGTGCCTGACGACAAGACGTTCCGCCTGCCGCATGGCCGTGGCGACGTGACCGTTCCCTCGGGCCAGACGCCTGAACGCAAGGACATCGCGCTGCGCAAGACCACGGCTGGCAACGGCTTTCCGTTCGTGCCGACCGGCGATCCGATGGTCGATGGCGTCGGTCCCGCCTCGTGGGCGCCGCGCCGCGACATGCCCGAGCTGGATGGCAAGGGCCACCCCAAGATCGTGCCAATGGCCGCAACCGAGCATTTTCACGTCTCCGCCGGGCGCGATCCGCGCGGTCTGCCGGTCATGGCGGGCGATGGCGACATCGTGGGCGCGATCACCGATATGTGGCTCGACGAGCCCGAACAGATGGTCCGCTACCTGGAAATCGAACTGGACGCCGATCATGGCGGCGGCAAGCGGCTCGTGCCCCTGCCGATGGCCCGGATCAAGGCTAACCACGTCAAAATCCGCTCGATCTTCGGCAAACATTTCGCCGGCGTTCCGCAGCATGCCTCGCCCAATCAGGTGACCATGCTCGAGGAAGACAAGATCAGCGGCTATTACGCCGGCGGCACGCTTTATGCCTCCGAAGAGCGGCTTGAGCCGCAACTGGGCTGAACCAGAACCAAGGGAGGCCGCCATGAGCCACGATCACGACGATTTCGCATCAGAGCCCGTCAAGGGCTTGCCCGAGCGCCCGCCCGAGGGCGAGCACATCCTGTGGCAGGGGAAACCGCACTGGTGGGCGCTGACACGCGATTCACTCAATCTCTATTGGGTCGCCGTCTATTTCGTGGTTCTGGCGGTCTGGCGCTATGTCACGCTGATGGATCAGGTCAGCGCGGCCAGCGCCTTCCGGGCCTCGTTTCCGTTCATCATCCTCGGCGGGATCGTTTGCGCGATCCTGCTGATCGTGGGCTATGTGCAGGCCCGCGCCACTGTCTACACCATCACCAATCGCCGTGTGGCAATGCGCATCGGTGCGGCGCTGACCGTCACGCTGAACCTGCCCTTCAGTCAGGTGCGCAACGCCGATTTGCGGCTGCATCGTGACGGCACGGGAACGATCGCGCTGGACCTGATGGGCAACACGCGTCTAAGCTATCTTGTCTGTTGGCCGCATGTGCGCCCTTGGGTCATTCGCCGAACGCAACCCGCGCTGCGCTGTATCCCCGACGCAGAGAAGATCGCCCACCTGCTGGCCGAAGCCGCCGAGGCCCGTGTCAGCACCCCGAAGGTCGAACGCCAAAGCGAACGCCACAGCGCCGCTGCGACCGTCGCGGCCGAATAGACAGACGAAAGGGACACCGCCATGACCCAGATAGACACCCACGGCCAGCCTCGCCGGAACCCCCACGACAAGGAGCTGATCCCGCGCGCCATGACGCGCGCGATGCTGGCGCTTGTCCTGACAGTCCTCGCGCTGGTCACGATTGCCCGGCTCACCGATCGCCCGCTGATCGCCACCCCGCCGCAAGGCGAGATCGTGGTCAGCCGCGAAGTGATCATGTCGGGCGACATGTCCGGCGCGGCCACCGTTCGCAATCTCGACGGCACACTTGTTGCCGACCTGACGCCCAACCAGGGCGGTTTCATTTCGGGCGTCTGGCGCGTTGTTCTGCGCGAACGCACGAAGCATCGCGTGGCCCTTGACGGGCCCGTCATCTTGATCCGGCGCGACAATGGCCGGGTCGAGATCCAAGATCCCAGCACAGGCTGGGGCGCCGATTTAATGGGATTCGGCGCAGATAACGCCAGGGCCTTCGCGCGGCTGCTGGCACAATAGGGAAAGGAGGCCAAGAATGGGATGGCTTACCAAAGACATTGAGCACGCGCCGTGCACTGTGGAAATCAGTCATAAATTCGAGTCGCTGCACGCGCATGTGCGGTTCAACAACGGGGCCGTCATCTATCCGGGTGACGAGGTCAAGGTCCAGGGCCCCGAGATCATGGCGCCATTCGGCGAGATCGTCTCCGAGGACCGCGAGGCGATCATTTTCCGCGCCTCCAAGCTGGAACAGCTTTGGACACGGCTGACCGGGGATTTCGAAGTGATGGAGCTGTGCGAGTTCTCCTTCTCCGAGGAGGTGATACTATGAACATGCAGCCCAAGCACTCCGCCGACGCCACCACCGTCGAGGAAGGTCTCGCCATTCAGGAAGAGCAGTCCAAGTTCGACAGCAAGGCCGCCACCGATGTGGCCATGCAGAACACCCTGCTCACCCCGCGCTTCTACACCACCGATTTCGACGAGCTGGACGCGATCGACGTCAGCTCGGTGCGCGAGGACTGGGATCACCTGATCGACCAGATGGAAAGCGACCCCAACAAGGGTCATTTCAAGAAGAACGAAGACTGGGACCACGTCGACTGGGACAATATGGAGCCGAAGCTGAAGAAGGAATTCATCGACTTCCTGATCTCCAGCTGCACCGCCGAATTCTCGGGCTGCGTTCTCTACAAGGAAATGAAGCGGCGCGGGTCCAATTCGGACATCACGCAGCTGTTCCAGCTGATGGCCCGTGACGAGGCGCGTCATGCCGGTTTCATCAACGATGCCCTGCGCGAAGCAGGTGTCGCGGTCAATCTCGGGTTTCTGACGCAGAAGAAGAACTACACCTATTTCCGGCCCAAGTTCATCTCCTACGCCACCTACCTGTCGGAAAAG
>JALQUE010000027.1 GCA_023260815.1 Roseovarius sp. | reverse complement strand
CAATCAATCGCTGGAGATCAGATCAAGAAATCCTTGCAAAACCGGGGGCATCCATACACTACCCCAAGCAGGTCTTCAGGCCGCTCACAGCCCTCCAGCAGTTCGTCCAGTAGTCCCTTGGAAATCATCATCGTCCTTACTCCTCTCAGGAAGTATGGACCAAAGCGCAGTTACACAGAAGAGCGGACACTCTCTGATTTGCGCATCGTCTGTTCTCCTCGTCGCCTTGAACATTACAAGAACAAACTCTCTTTTTATATGGTCCGGTTCCTTGGGCGCAGGACAGACGATACGGCCCTTACCTTCGGCTGGATTACCGCAGCGGGTGAGGTCACGTCTGCGATTGGCGTCACACAGATGCGCTACCCGGGAGAATCCGTTCAGGCGGTTAAGATAGTCTGCGGCGACCGTTCGCAGCACTGGCAACGCTGCGCGGTCTCCGGACGGGGCGGTCGGCCCGACAGATCAGGTGTCGTAGTAGCCCCGACCGTATTTGCCGCCATAGGCGTAGCTGTAGCCATACTGGCTGAGGCGCCGCTCATCGACCTTCGACAGCACGAGCCCGGTCACCTTAACTCCGACGGATTCGAACTGGCGCAGACCATCCAGGGCGATTTCGCGGGGGGTCCGGTCCCAGACCACGTTGTAAATGACCGCATCGGCATGCACGCCGATGATACGCGCATCCGGCACAACCTGGACCGGCGGCGTATCGAGAATGACATAGTCGTAGGTCTCGCGGACCTTCCGGATGAATTCGCCGAAACGATCGGATGCAAAGAGATCGGCGCCGTTGATGTTGATCTTGCTGCTGAGCAGCACATCCGCGCCAAGCTTTTCGACCGGCATCACGGCCTGCTCCAGGGTCTTCTCGCCAGAGACCGCTTCGAACAGGGTGCCCGGCGGGGTGCCGTCGAAATAGTGCCGCAAAGTACGGCGTCGCACGTCGCATTCCACCAGGAGGACCCGACGGCCCATCGCCGCAAGGTTCATCGCCAGAGCGATGGCCTGTGTGGTCTTGCCTTCTCCGGGGATCGCCGAGGTCGACATGATGACCTGTGGCGGCCTGTCCATGGAGGACATCAGAACCGAGGTCCGCAAGTTTCGAATGGCCTCTGCGCCGCCCGATGTGGGTTGGGTACGCAGGAATTCTATCAGCCCGATGCGCTGGGTGATCGGCATCTTGGGGATCTGTCCGATGACCGGAATGCCGGCCATCCGCTCAAGCTCGTCCGCCGTCCGGAACCCGTTGTGCAGGAATTGCCGCCCCATGACCGCGGCGGTTCCAAGCAGCACACCCAGGAACAGGCTGAAGGTGACGATCCGCGCCTTGCGCGGTGCGACCAGCCTGCCGGGGCCCGCCTCTGACAGGATGCGGGCATCGGGGCGCTGCAAGCCGATCTGGATCGAGGTTTCCTTCAGACGGTTCAAAAAGGTTTCGTACAGCGTGCGCGTCGCCGCGGTCTCGCGCTCCAGCTGGGTTATCCGCGACAGATCCTCGTTCTGCGCCTCGATCTGCGCCTGGATTTCGGTGAGGGAGGTTCCAAGCGCGTCACGCTGCGCGATCTGCCGCTCGAGAGCGGTGTTTTGTGCCGCCAGCACGGTTTCGACACGGGTGTCGAACAGCGCCCGCGCGCCGTTGTCGCCATTGCTGACCGCACTCGCCAGACGCGTCAGGGACGGGTCGTCAAGGCGCACGGCGATCACCGCAGGGTCCCCGGTGTCGATCGCGCTCTGGATTTGCAACAGCGTCTCCCGGGCGGCGGCAGCGCTGGTCTGCGCCTCCAGCAGGCGGTCGCGTATGTCCTTGGCGCGAACGTTGAGCCCTTCGAGCGCCTGGAGGCTGATCAGGTTGGTTTCGCCGCGCAGACTGTTGAGCGAATCCTCTTTCTGCTTGAGCTCGACCTCAAGTTCATTGACGCGCTCGCTCAGCCAGTTGATGGCGTATTCCGTTGCCGCGAACTTTATCCCGATCTGGTCGTCGAGGTAGATCTGTGCAAGCTGGTTGGCCATCTTGGCGGATTTGCCCGGGTGGCTGGTCGTCGCGCTGATATCGAACAGATAGGTGTTGCGCACCGCCGTGACGGAAATCGCGCTGCGCGCCGCGCTGACGGTGCCAAGCAGGATCGTCTCGGGCGATGGCATGGCCTGCGGTGACGGCGTGCCGGAGACAAGGCCACGCAGCGCCTCCTGGACCTTGGCGGCCGAAATTTTCGGTTCCTCGCGCAGGCGGGCGTTGAACTCGGGGTCATCGACAAGGTTCATGTCGACGACCAGCCGCTGGATCAAGGTGCGTGACCGGATCACCTCCACCTCGGTGTTCATCGCCGATTGTTCGGTCGACACGCCTGAAATCACGCTGTCCAGGTCGACCAGTTGCTGGTCGCGGACCTGCAGCGCCAGACGCGCCGTGGCCGTATAGCGCGGCTCTGCCACCTCGAACGCGTAGTAGCCGCCCATCACCCCCGCAACCATCGCGCAAGTCAGGATCACGATCTTGCCGCGCCACATGATGCCGATAATCTGAACGATATCGACGTCGCTGGATGCATTGTCGGTTTGATGGTTTGCCATTTGTGCAATCTACTCCAAAGGCCGGGGTTCGCTGCTTGATGTGCTCCCCGAACCCAACGCGGTCCATGGCGTTTCGAGCGACGCCAACTCGTACAAATTTATACGCGTCTTATTGCAAAGATGCAGGGGCTGATCAAGACGGTCGGAGGACGCGCACGCCTCCTCCGGGGAGAGGTCCGGAACGCTGTCGGGCAGCGTCATTCGTGCAACAGGGAAGAAAGGTAGCGGCCGTAATCCGTCTTCTTGAAAAGCTCTGCCCGTTCGGCCAGTTGGGCATCGCTCAGCCAACCCTTCGCATGGGCGATCTCGTCGGGGTTGCCAACCTGCAGACCCTGCCGGGTGACCAGCGTGCAGACGAAATTCCCCGCATCCAGCAGCGAGGCATGGGTGCCGGTGTCGAGCCAGGCAAAACCGCGGCCCATGCGCTGCACATCCAGCTGGCCGTCTTCCAGATACATCTCGAGCAGCGAGGTGATCTCCAGCTCTCCGCGCTCCGAGGGCACCACCTGCGCCGCCCGCTCCGGGGCGGTACCGTCGAGAAAATACAGCCCCGTGACCGCGTAGTTCGACGGCGGGGTTTTCGGCTTTTCGATGATCCGGCTGACGGTCCCGTCCGTCTCGAAGGCGACCACGCCGTACCGTTCGGGATCGGCCACATGATAGCCAAAGACCGTGCCGCCGGTCTCGCGCGCATCTGCCGCGGCCAGCAGTTCCGGCATGCCGTGCCCGAAAAAGATGTTGTCGCCCAGCACCATCGCCGAAGGCGCCCCCGCGAGGAATGTCTGCGTCAGCAGATAGGCCTGCGCCAGCCCGTCGGGCGAGGGCTGCACGACATAGGTGAAATCAAGCCCCCACTGGCTGCCGTCGCCCATCAGGCGGCGGAATTGGTCCTGGTCTTCCGGCGTGGTGATGATCGCGATCTCGCGGATGCCCGCCAGCATCAGGACCGACAGCGGGTAGTAGATCATCGGCTTGTCGTACACGGGCAGCAGTTGCTTGGACGTGCCTCGGGTGACGGGGTGGAGACGCGAGCCAGTGCCGCCCGCCAGGATGATGCCCTTCATGCCCGGGAGG
>JALQUE010000389.1 GCA_023260815.1 Roseovarius sp. | reverse complement strand
ATATTCAAAACAAGGTGTTGCTGATGGTGTTACCGTAATAGTTGGTGTTGTAGAAGGTGAAGCACCTGGACTTTGTGATGGTGTTGACGATACCGTAATAGTCGGTGTCGGAGTCGGTGAAGGACAGATACAAGGACCCGTTTCACAGATATTTTCAGTCAATGCACTGAAATCAACAGTAGTAACAGGAACACCGATCCCATGCCGGGCAAGGCCGCCATCAGCCCTTCGACCACCCGGCGCAACGACGGCGTGACCGACAGCACCCGCAACAGGCGCAGGATACGCAGCGCCCGCAGCACGCTGAGGCCCTGACCGCTCGGGATCAGCGAAATCGCGACGATCACGAAATCGAAGATATTCCAGCCGCTTCGGAAAAACGGGATCAGGCCGCGCGCAAACAGTTTGGCCGCGATCTCGATCACGAAGATGCTCAGGCAGATCGTGTCCAGCACGATGATCAGCGGACCGGCCGACTGCATGATGACCGGCGAGGTTTCCATGCCGAGGATGACGGCATTGAACAGGATCACCCCCAGGATGAAGTTCTGCACACCGCGCCGATCGATGAAGGCGCCGACCTGTTGTCTGACTGTCATGGATAAGTTACCTGCCTGTCCGTTTACCTGCAGGATATGGGGCAGCCCGCGACCGCCTGCAAGCTGCAAGATGCCATCATGTTTCGGCAAATTCGCAGCGCGCATAGCCCTGCAGATAAAGCAGCGCGCTCAGGTCGCCATGATTGACGCGGATATCGCACTCAGCCGCCACCGATGGTTTGGCATGCAGCGCGACACCCGTGCCTGCAAGGCCAAGCATCCCCAGATCGTTCGCCCCGTCGCCAACGGCGATCACATCGGCAGCCGTCAGGCCAAGCCGCGCGGTAATGTCCTGAAGCGCCTGTATCTTGGCCTCGCGGCCAAGGATGGGCCGCGCCACATCGCCGGTCAGCAAGCCATCCGCGATCAGCAAAGTATTGGCGTGGTTCTCGTGAAAGCCCAGATCGGCGGCCACCTTGGCGGTGAAGGCGGTGAACCCGCCCGACACCAGTGCGCAATGCGCGCCATTCGCGCGCATCGTCGCCACAAGCGCGCGCCCGCCCGGCATGTAGGTGATCCGTTCCGCCAGAACCCTGTCGATCACACCAGCCTCCAACCCCTTGAGCAGCGCGACACGTTCCAGCAGCGCGCCTTCGAAATCCAGCTCGCCGTTCATCGCGCGGGCGGTGATCTCTTTGACATGGGCACCGACACCCGCCATATCGGCCAGCTCGTCGATGCATTCCTGCTGGATCATGGTGCTGTCCATATCCGCCAGCAGCATCGCCTTGCGGCGGGTTTCGGCGGGCTGCACCACCAGATCGACGCTTTGCTTTTGCAGATCGGCCCACACATCCCAGCGATTGCCGGGGATCTCCGGCATGGCGAACTCGGCCGCCTCGTCGGGCGACAGCCAGTGTGCGTCCCCGCCGCCCCATGCATTGCGCAACGCGTCGACAAGGGCAGGATCAAGCGCGCCTGCCGGCGCAATCAGGGTGGCGATGAACATGGAAACCTCAGGATTGCTGTGCGCCTGTGCCATAGCGCAGCTTTGACCAAGGTTCTAGGGTCCAAGCCCGCGGCGCGGATGCAGATCAGGCGACAGGCTGGCCAAGGCGCATATAGGCGGCCTCTGCCGCCGCCAGCGCCCCTTCGAGAAAGCCGCCATCATCGGCCGATGCCTCGGTTCCGGCAAAGATCAGTCGCGCGGTTGGGGCAATCGCCCGGTAGGCCGGATGACTGGTGGGCGGGGTCCGGTCGGCCTGCGTGGCCGTCGCGGGATCAGCGCTCCAGTCCTTGACGATCACATCGCGCGGTGTCGCAGCACCCGGCCCGAACAAACGCTCAAGCTGCGCCAGCGCGGCCTGCCGGAACTGGGGATGCGCCGTGGCACCAGGATGGGCAAAGCCGAACAGCGCCCCCTCGCCGCCCTCGGCCAAACAGGCGTCATGGATTTCCGCCAGCGGCCCTTGATGCGAGATGGCGTCACCGTTCAGCCCGTCATCGCGCCAGAAGGCTGTGGGATATATGGCCACCAGCTTGGCATGGCCTGCCATCCATGTCGGCGCATCGGGCACCGCAATCCCAAGACCCCCGATCAGGCGTGGCGGCAGCGCCAGAACGACGCGGTCGGCACGACACTCTGCGGTGTCACAGGTCAATGTCACGCCGTCCGCATCCTCGGTCACGCGGCGCACGGGCTGGCCCAGACACAGCCGGTCGCCCAGATCCTTGGCCAAGGCATCGGTCACACGCGCCAACCCGCCCTCGATGCGCAGCGCGCCGCCCATCGTTGCAAATTCGAGATCGCGGCGTATCGCCCCATCCGCCGCCTCGAACACCAGACGCCCCTGGGCATGTTGCGGAAAAAGGCCCAGACCCAACTGATCTGCAAGCGCCAGCATCCGGCGATTATGCGGCCAGATCCATGCCGGGCCCAGATCATAGCCGCGCTCCGACAGCACTCGGCCTCCGGCACGGTCGCGCCCCTCGAAGACGGTCACGTCCCGCCCCTCGGCCAACAACCTGGACGCCAGCGACAGGCCCGAAAGCCCCGCGCCGACGATACAGATTTCGGTTCGCGATATCACGACAGATGCTCCATCATGACGGGCCAAATGGGCGCCCCGCCACCAATGTCAAACAGCACTGGCGCCTTCCCCATCAGACTGTCCGCCGAACCCGCGCATCACGCAGGCAGCAGCCGCGCATCCGAGAACGACAGCAGTTTGCGGCTTTTCTCGTCCCACAGGTGCAACCGTGCGCACCCAAGGCTATCGCGCAGCGTCAGGCGTTGCGTATGCGCAAGAATGTCATGGTCACGCAGCACTTCGCTCAGCCTGTAGAACGGAATCCGGCTGGCAAGATGGTGAACATGATGCATGCCGATATTCGCGGTCATCCAGCGCAGAACCCCCGGCAGGTCATAGAAGGAACTGCCATGCAGCGCCGCCTCCTGCACGTTCCAGTCCGCCTCCCCATCCCAGATGGTATCCTCGAACTGGTGCTGCACGAAAAACAGCCACATCCCCGCCATGGCCGCCAGAAGCGTTGTCGGCAGATAGATGAACAGGATCACCTGCCAACCGCCCAGCCAGATCAGCCCGGTCAACAGCGCCGCGATGGCAACATTCGTACCCATCGCACTGATCCAGTATTTCCAGCCTGATCGCATCAGGCCCACTGGAAGCCGGTTGTGCAGGAAAAATATGAAGAACGGCACGATGCCGAACAGAAAGATCGGGTTGCGCACGATACGATAGCCGGCACGCCCCAGAACACCCTTGGCCCGGTATTCCTGCACCGTCAGCGTCGGCATGTCACCGATCCCGCGACGGTCCAGATTGCCCGTCGACGCGTGGTGAATCGCATGGGTCCGGCGCCATGTTTCATAGGGTGTCAGCGTCAGAACGCCGATCACCCGGCCCACCCAGTCACCCACGCGGCGGTTCTTGAGAAAGGCGCCGTGCCCACAATCGTGCTGAATCATGAAAAGCCGCATCAGGAAACCAGCGTTCAAAACCGCGAATGCCAGCGCCAGCCATGGGCTGATCGTCAGGGACCACCATGCCAAGGCCCACAGGGCAAGGAACGGTAGGATCGTGACCGCAAGTTCAAACACACTACGAGAGAGAATCGGCTCGCGATATTTGGCGAGGATCCGTGTCCATTCAGAAGGTTGCAATCGACTGCCTTTTCTTGGGGATTGTCATATGGAAGGGGGCAGGTCGACGACCTGTCGCATGGCACACGGCTCAGGCTTTCCCGGTGGATTTCGTGGCAGACGCCTTGCGGGGCGCCTTGGGCTTGGATGCAGCCGCGTCGCGCTTGACTTGCGCATCGCGTTCAAGCCGCGCCTCGCGCAACTGCGCTGTCTTGCGGTCTTTGGTGGCGTTCTGCTCTTCGATGATCTCGTTCGCGGCGCGTGTGGTTTTGTCCATCGCGGTTTCCGCTCGGGGTTTTGCCCCGCTGAACGGAAGAGGCTGTGACGGTTTCGACATCGTTCAAGCTCCTTGGCGGGCAGCGGGCAAATGAGGGCGACTGACGTTACAGTGGCCCTGTCCGGCGTGATGCCGGCGACATAGTGGGATCGTGTGGGCGCGAGAGCGACTATTCCGGATCACGTGGCGGCCCATACACGGAAGGTCATGGCCACGGCTTGGGCTTCGTCCCGAAGGACCACAAGGCGTACTGGGCTGCCGCAGAAAATGTCCATCATTCTTTCCAAGTCCACGTGTCAGTCGCCTGCCCCTGCATCAAACAGGGGCGCAACGCAAACTCAATAGAGGGTTCTGTCGCATGCGCTTGTTGCCCCATGTAAGTCGTCCTTGGCTCGGACGCAATAACCAGACGTGGAATGATACCTTTTGCACCACCGATCAACCCTGAGCGATTTTCACCTACGCCATGATGCCACACCGCCAGCCGCTTCGTCACCTGACCCCGTCGCCCCATCCCTCGGATGCCGGTGATCCGCGACGGGCCTGCCTTGCGATCTGTCCTTCGGCACAGGCAAACGGCGCCCGCCCCAACGGCCGAAGTTTCCGATGATGGACAGTTGCGTCGCATTTTGTCGATCAAACGCCGCTCTGCGTCATTTCTGCACTTGCGCCGTTCTCGGCTTGGCCATATTCCCGGCGGTGGGACACCCCTCCCCAACGAGGGGCGCTTATCTGGAAGGATAGCATCAATGGCTATGCAATACCCGGCAACGCGGCCGGCCAACCCGCGCTTTTCCTCTGGCCCTTGTGCCAAACCCCCCGCATTCGATCTTGCCAAACTGGCTGGCGCGCCCTTGGGCCGCAGCCACCGCGCCGCCGTGGGCAAGGCCAAACTCAAGGCCGCCATCGACGGCACCCGCGAAATCCTCGGCATTCCGGACGATTACCGCATCGGCATCGTGCCCGCGTCGGATACCGGCGCCGTGGAAATGGCGATGTGGACCATGCTCGGCCCCCGCAAGGTCGAGATGCTGGCCTGGGAAAGCTTCGGTGCCGGCTGGGTCACCGACGCCGTCAAACAGCTCAAGCTGGACGCCGTCGTCAAGGAAGCCCCCTATGGCGACATCGTGGACCTTGCAACCGTCGACACCGACAATGACGTCGTGTTCACCTGGAACGGCACCACAAGTGGTGCGCGCGTTCCCAATGGCGACTGGATCAAATCCGATCGCGCGGGCCTGACGATCTGTGACGCCACCTCGGCGGCCTTCGCGCAGCGCCTGCCCTGGGACAAGCTGGATGTGACCACCTTCTCCTGGCAGAAGGTTCTGGGCGGCGAAGCGGCGCATGGTATCTTGGTTCTGTCCCCCCGCGCGGTTGAGCGTTTAGAGGCTTACACCCCCGCATGGCCCATGCCGAAAATTTTCCGCATGACCAAAGGCGGCAAATTGATCGACGGTATTTTTGCTGGTGAAACGATCAACACCCCATCCATGTTGGCGGTTGAAGATTATTTGGTCGCGCTTGATTGGG
>JALQUE010000347.1 GCA_023260815.1 Roseovarius sp. | reverse complement strand
GCCGACGATGTATCGGTCGAGTTCAGAGACGATCTCGCGCGGCGAAAAATCTGACATTCCAGGGCTTCCTCGGGTCAGGCGGAGGCGTCGAGGCTTTCGACCACGACGTTGGAGTTGGTGTAGACGCAGATATCGGCGGCGATGGCCATCGCGTCACGGGCGATCTGTTCTGCGCTGCGGTCACTGTCCATCATGCCGCGCGCGGCGGCCAAGGCGTAATTGCCGCCCGAGCCGATGGCGGTGACATCATGTTCGGGTTCCAGCACGTCGCCTGCGCCGGTGATGACATAGATCTGGTCGCCATCGGTCACGATCAGCATGGCTTCGAGTTTCTGGAGGTATTTATCGGTGCGCCAGTCCTTGGCCAGGGCGACGCAGGCGCGCTGCAGCTGTCCGGGGGTCGATTCGAGCTTGGATTCGAGACGTTCCAGCAGGGTGAAGGCGTCTGCGGTCGACCCGGCAAAGCCGGCGACAACGTCATAGCCGCCGGGGGAGAGGCGGCGCACCTTGCGGGCGCTGCCCTTGATGACGGTGTCGCCAAGGCTGACCTGTCCGTCACCGGCAACAACGACGGTTCCGGCCTTTTTGACGCCGATGATGGTTGTGCCGTGCCAGCCGGGAAATTCTTTGCGCATGAAGCCTCCGTAGGGTTGCCGCCTATATGGAAGGGCGGCGGACAGGGTGCAAGGGGCGCATCAGCCCAGAAGATCGCGGGCGATCCGGGCAAAGATGCGCGTGCCGATCGGGATGAGATCGTCGGGAAAGTCGTAATCGGGGTTATGCAGAGCCGCATGATCCACACCGGCGCCCAGAAACAGCATGGCGGATTTCGCGGTGTGGCCGAAGCGCCCAAAATCCTCGGAGGCGCGCATTGGCAGGCCTGATCCATCATGCGCAATCCCAAGCGCATCGAGGGCAGAGCGGATATGGGTCGTCGCCTCGGGGTGGTTTTCAGAGTGCAGGAAGATGTCCTGAAAGCTGTGATCGGCGGTCAGGCCGTGCTGTGTGGCGGTGCTGTGCAGCAGATCCAGCGCGGTGGTGCAAAGCGCGTCCATCCTGTCATCAGTGAGAGTGCGAAGGGTGGCCATCAACGTGGCGTCGCCGGGCGCGATCCCCACGGCCGGAACACCGAGAGAGCAATGGGTGACCGTGACAAGGGTGAAATCTGCCTCCTGCGTGGTGCCATGGCTGAGCGATGTGAGCGCAGGCATGAGGCTGCACAGCGCGGCCATAGGGGAGATGCCGTTTTCCGGCTCGGAGGCGTGGGCGGTCTTGCCCGTCATCCGGGCCAGAAGCCCACGTGAGGCGCAGTTCACCGGCCCGTCGGCAAGCCCGACATGGCCAAGGGGCAGGCCCGGCATGTTGTGCAGGGAAAAGGCGAAATCGGGTGAAATAGTGTCGAATCGCGGGTCGGATATCACCGCCTGCGCCCCGGCACCGGTTTCTTCGGCAGGCTGGAACATCAGCACCACACGCCCTCGTTTCGGGCGCTGGCGGGACAGGAGGCGCGCAAGGCCCATCAGGATCGTCATATGCCCGTCATGACCGCACAGATGCCCGGTTCCGGGATAGGCGGAGCGGTGCGCGGCGTCAGACATTTCGAGGATCGGGAGGGCGTCCAGCTCGGCGCGGAAGAGGATGGTGGGGCCGGGCGAGGGGGCATTGTAGATGGCGGCGATGCCATGCCCGCCAAGATCGGTCAGGATGTCATCGGGCGCGAGCGCATCCAGAGCCGAGAGGATGCGGCGGGCGGTCTGCGCCTCGTGGCCGGACACCTCGGGGTGGCGGTGCAGATCGCGGCGCAGCGCGGTCAGGTCAGTGATATCGGAGGTGCTGAGCATCATGCGCCTTTTGTCACCTGTCCGGGGGCAAAAGAAAAGGGCCGCAAACGCGGCCCCTTTGGATGGATTGCGTGGATGCGATCAGATGCTGCTTTCGATCCAGCTTTGCAGCGCGGCCTTGGGGGCGGCGCCCGCGCGGTTCGAGATCACCTCGCCGTTCTTGAAGATGAACAGCGCCGGGATGCCGCGCACACCCATGGCGGCGGCGGTGTTGGGGTTGCTGTCAACGTCGATCTTGGCGATCTTGACCTTGCCGCCCATTTCTTCGGACAGTTCTTCGAGGGCCGGGCCGATCTGTTTGCAGGGGCCACACCATTCGGCCCAGAAATCGACCACGACGGGAATATCGGAATTCTTCACTTCGGCGTCGAATGTATCGTCTGTTACGGCAACGGTGCCCATTTTGTGTCTCCTGACAGGAATTGATTTGGCCCGAACGTATGGAGCGCCGGGGGACGCGTCAAGCGATAGGCGTCTCGCGGAGCGCCTTGGTCACAAGATCGTGCGGCAGCATCGTGAGCGTCGCGGTGCGTGTCCAGAGCAACCCGGTTTCCACAGTGCGGTCCGGATAAATCAGCGCAAGGGCATGTGCGTAAGCGCCCATCTGGCGCAGAAGCGCCTCTGGCACATCGTCCGCTGTTGCGGGCACGGCGGCGTTTGTCTTGAAATCCACGGCAAGAACACGATCGGGGACGACCAGAAGCCGATCGATGATCCCGTGGATACGCCGGCCCTGCAGAGCATCGAGGTAGGCAGATACCGGCACTTCGCTGAGGGCATCCGGAGCGAACAGAGACTGAAGCGAGGGCTTTGTCAGAACCTTGTTCGCCTCGGCCAGCAGTAGGGCGAGTTCGGCCCCTTCGGCGGCATCAGAGCCGTTTGACAGGAGTTTTCCGGCGGTTTCGGGCCAATCGGATTGCGGCACCGTGGGCAGAAATTCAAGCAGGCGGTGGATCTGACGGCCACGCCGTTTGGCGGCGTCCTCATCCAACCCGCTTTCATCGGTCAGCGCCTTGGCGCCCCCCAGATCCGAGGGTTTGAGGGTTTCGGGCGGCACGACCGGAGGCGGTGCCGGCTGTTGAAAATGAGCGGGCAGGCTTGCGGCGGCGCGGGTGATATCCGCTGGTGGATCAGAGACTGTTCCCGCCCAATTGCCATGTTCCAGCCGCAGGCCGGGACCATGATCGAAGTCATGCGCAGCGGCGCCGGCGGCCTGTAGACCGGCCTGCACCTTTTCATACCACGCCTCGCCATTTTTCCCCAGATCGCCCGCGGCGGCGACGATCAGCCATGTTTCCGCGCGAGTCATCGCGACATAAAGCAGACGATCCCGTTCTGCGCGCTGGGCATCGCGGGCGGCATCGGTGGCGTGGGCAATCGCGTTGGGCGCCTCGCCGCTGGCGGTACGCCAGATGGCAACCCCGTTGCCGGTGGCGATCTGGTCGCGGATGCGGATATCCCGCCTTGCGGTATCGGGCAGGATCACGACGGGCGCCTCCAGCCCCTTGGCGCCATGCACCGTCATGACGCGAATACGGTCCCCGGCGCTGTCCATCTGGCGTTTGATTTCCAGATCGTCGGTTTCCATCCACACCAGAAACCCCGTGAGGCTGTCCACGGCGCGCTGTTCATAGGCCATTGCCTGCGACAGAAGCGCGTCGATCCCGTCTTCGGCCTCGGAGCCGAGGCGCGCCAGCAGCTTGCGGCGTCCGTGGTGGCGGGTCAGGATGCGTTCGATCAGGTCATAGGGGCGCAGATAATCGGCTTTGCGGCGCAGATCGTCCAGAATGGCCATCGTTTCGGGAAATTCGGTGGCCCGGTCGCGCAGCGCGGCCCACAAATATCGCTGCGTGCGATGGTGGGCGAGATCGTAAAGCGCGGCCTCGGACCAGCCCAACAGCGGTGATCGCAGGGCCGTGGCCAAGGACAGATCGTCCTCGGGCGTGGCGAGGAAGGACAGGAGTGCGGCCAGATCCTTGACCGCGAGTTCGGCCCCAACCTTGAGCCGGTCCGCCCCGGCAATGGGCAGGTTCTGTGTCTTGCATTCGCGGATCAGCTCGTGAAACAGGTCCGAGCGGCGCTGCACGAGGATCAGGATATCGCCCGGCCGGATCGGGCGCAGACCCGAGGGCGACGCCTTGTCGGGAATGGGCTGTTTGTCGTCGACCATGCGGCGGATGGTGCGGGCGATCTGCCGGGCCAGAAGCGTGGCCGGATCATTGGCGGCTTTCACGTCCACGGGCATATGCCATTCGGGGTCGTCCTCTTGTTCCGGCTTTTCGATCACGGGCCACAGATCGACGCGGCCGGGCAGATCGGATTTGAAAGCTTTGTGACCCTGTTCCGGCGTAAAACCGCTTTCGTGGCTATGGGCAAAGGTGTGATCGACAAGGTCCAGAATGGCGCTGGAGGAGCGGAAGGAATATTCCATCTCCATGTCTTGAAGCGGTTGGCCGGTGGCGCGCAGGCGGGTTGCGAAATCGTCCTTCATGCGGTCGAATTCACGCGGATCGGCGCCTTGGAAGGAATAGATCGACTGTTTCTTGTCGCCCACCACAAAGATCGTGCGGGTCACGTCGGCGCGGGCGCCTTGACCGCTGGTGAATTCCTGGGCCAAACGCTCGATCACCTGCCATTGCACGGGGCTGGTATCCTGGGCCTCGTCCACAAGAATATGGTCGATGCCGCCGTCCAGCCGGAAGAGAACCCAAGCCGCAACGGCGGGATCGGTAAGCAATTGGCGCGCGCGCAGGATGAGATCGTCGAAATCGAGCCATCCGCGCAAGGCCTTGGCGCGGTCATAGGCGGTGAGGAAAACCCCGGCAAAGGCGTGGAGCGTGCGGGTTTTCTGGATGGCGGCAAGGGCGAGGCGGGCTTCGCGCGCCTCTTCGACGCGGGCCATCCACTGATTGATCTGCGGCATGATCGCCTCAAGGGCGGTGCGGACAGGCTTGGTTGGAAAAGAGTCTATCTTGGCGGAAAACGGCTCTTTGGCCCCTTCGCCGGTGAGGAATACGGACTCAAGAACAGGCAGCGCAGAGGCGTCCAGCCTGTCGATGGCCGCAAGGCGCAGGGCGGCTTTTTGATCGTTGCTGCTGCTGGCACGAAGCGCCGCGATCAGTTGGTCCAACAGGGCCTGTTCGCTGCCCAGAAACACGCGTGCTGTGATGTCATCAAGTGTCAGGCCGGTGGGTTGACCGAAGGCCTGGGCCAGCGTGTCATCGGTGCAGGGGGCATCGAACAGGCTGCGATGGCGGACGATTTCGGCGGTGATGTCGTCCAGGGTTTCGCCGCCGTAATGCCGCACGAAGGCATAAAGCGTCGCGGCGTCGGGCCCGCTGGCGATCATTTCGGTGATCTCGGACCGCAGGAGCGAGGCGGTGCGATCCTCCATCTCGGTAAATTGGGGGCTGACGCCGGCTTCGAGAGGGAAGCGGCGCAGAAGTCCGGCGCAGAACGAGTGGATCGTCTGGATTTTCAGACCGCCGGGCGCCTCGATCGCGCGGGCAAAGAGACGGCGGGCCTTGCGCAGCGTTTCCGCGTCGATCAGGCCCTCATGGCCCAGATCCTGCAATTCCCGGGACAGGCGGTCATCGGGCAGCATCGCCCATTGGCCAAGCCGCTTGAACAGGCGGTTCTGCATCTCGCTTGCGGCGGCTTTGGTGTAGGTCAGGCACAGGATGTGCCGGGGATCGACATCTTCGAGAAGCAGGCGCGCGACACGGTCGGTCAAGACCCGCGTCTTGCCTGATCCGGCATTCGCCGACAGCCAGGTCGAACGATCGGGGCGCGCGGCGTCGATCTGCCGTTGGGTGGCTTCGTCACGCGCCATCAGCCGACCCCCGCCGTATCGGGAGGATCGGTAATGTCCCATTCGCCGAAGCGGGCCAGCTGATCGTAATCGCCCTTGTCGGCCTTCTTGAACACCGCGCGGCGGGCGGTATAGCCGCGATCAGGCTCTAGATAGGCGCGCATCAATTCTTCGAATTCGGCCCAGACCTTGGCGACGGGTTCCTTGTCCAATGGGGCTGCAACAGTGTCGGGTTTGCTGCCCAGACCGATGAATGTGGCGCGCGCGACCGGCGTCGGGGCGATCTGACCAAAGCCCGCCTGTTCGGCAATCGCGGCTTCGAGCAAAAGCTGACGGTCGAAATATTGCTGTTCTTTTGCGGAGGGCGGTTTGCCGGTCTTGTAGTCATAGATGTGCAGGCTGCCTGTGTCGTCGATGTCGATGCGGTCAGCCTTGGCCTTGAGGGTGACGCCAAGATCCCTGAGCGTGGCAGCCCCCGATTGTTCCAGAGCGGCCGGGCGGGCAATCTGGCGGCGGGCCAGTTCACCGTCGATGAACCAGTCGGCAACCCGGTCCATGCGCGCCCGCCAGATCGCCCGCGCCTCGGCCCAAGGGACGTTTTGGGCAAGAACAGTCTCGGTCAAGGCGATCAGGTGATCGCGGGTGCAGAGCGCGTCATCTTGTTGGGTGTCCTTGATGAAGCGGTCCAGAACCTCGTGCAGGACAGTGCCGCGCAGGAGCGCGTCCGGCACTTTCATCAGCGGATCAAGAGGCCGAAGGCGCAGGACATGGCGCGCGTAAATGGCATAGGGATCGCGGATCAGGCGCTTGATTTCCGTCACGGAAAAGTCGCGCGGACGGGCCGCGAGCGGGGGGCAGGGCGAGGGGCGCTTCTGGGCCGGCACATGGCCGGGATCTTCGAGGGCTGCGACCAGACGCAACCAATGCGCGCCGCGCGTTTTCATATCCTCGAGCGCCAGCGCGCCGCCCTGGTCCGGCAGGCCCGCCAGAAGGTTTCGCACGCGGTTGAGCCAGCGGGATGGGACGGTTTCGGCGTCATCCGAGCGGATCGAGCGCGTCAACCAAACCTCGGGCGCGCTGGCGGCCTGCTGAAAATCATGGGCCGAAAGACCGATGCGCCGCTCAGGCAGCAGCAACCCGGCCTGATGGCGCAACGCACGGTTCAGCCAGGGATCGGGCTTGGGCGCTTCGGGCCAGCTGCCTTCGTTGAGACCGGCGAGAATCAGCAGATCGGCGCCCTGGACGCGGGCTTCGAGTGTGCCCCAGATCAGGATATGGGGATGGGGCGTATCGGGGTTGCGCACCTCGCCGTTCGACAGGATCGCATGAAACAGCGTGGTGTAGTCCGACGCCGTCATCTGGCCGCCGTAATCTGCATGTTCGGCAAGGTTAGAGACGCATTTCCACGCTTCCTGTCCGGCATCATTGCGCCATAGCCCATGCGGGCTGCCATCCACCGGGCCTTGGGCGATGCGGTTGGCCATGTCGATATGACGGGTCACGAAGTCTGACAGGGGCAAATCGGCTGTGATCGCCTTTGTGCAGAAACAGTCACTGATCCAGCGCACCCAAGCGGCGGCAGCGGTGTCCTTTTGGGTGTCGCCCCATGCGGTCAGGCTGGCGGTATCGGGATAGGGCGGGCCGTGGCGGCGCAGGTGAAGCTCAAGCTCGTGGGTCAGCCGCAGATGTGGGCCACGATCCGCGCCGGTATGGGTGAGCGGATGCTTGAGCAGCGTCAACAGCCCCTCGGCGGTCAGCGTGTCGCGCATCAGATCGCCCACATGGCGCAGGAAGCGACCCGGCGGGGACAGGTGCAAGGGCATCCCGGCGCTGTCATCGGGGATAATCCCCCAGCGGTCGAGCGCGGAGGTCACTTGCCGGGTCACGGTCCGGTCGGGGGTGATGAGCGCGGCGGTTTGCCCGTCTTGGGCGGCCTGACGCAGGCGCATGGCGATGGCCAGCGCCTCGGACCGGGTGGAGGGGGCTTCGAGCAGGGTGATATCCTGGGTGGCGTGGTCAAGATCGGTCAGGGCCGGACCATCCTGAAGCCATTGATCCGTAACGGGCGCGGGCCGCAATGCCAGCGACAAAAGGCAGTTACGGGCAGGACAGGCGGGGGTTTCCGGCGTCCAGCGGGCGATATCGTCGGGCGAGAGGCCAAGTTTCCCCATCAGATCGGCGAACCGGTATTGGGGATGATCCTCGGACAGCATCGCATCGTCCAGCGCGCCCCAGACATGGGCTGGCATGTCGAAATCGAAACCGGGAAGAATGACGGCGCCTTGCGCCAGTTTGGACACGGCTTGCATCAGAAGTTGCGTGGCCCCGCGCGACCCGGTGGATCCGGCGATGAGGATCGGATGATCGGGGGGCGTCTCTTGCCAGGTTTCGATCACATGTTCGATGACAAGGCGTTGACGGGTTTCGACATCGGGATGTTCGGTGCCAACATCGAAATAGTGTCTGACAATGCCCAAAAAGGCTGTGATACGATCCCAATGACCCGATTGATCGGTGACGTCCAGCGCCTCGATCACATCGGGTGAGACGCCTTCGCCATGCATTTCGTCCATCAGCGATGCAAGACTGTCGGCCAACGCATAAAGCGACGAGCGCGGCGCTATATCGGGCTGCCGATCCAGCAGCGAGGACACCAGCTGCGTCAGTTCCAGACGGCGGCGCAAGGGCGGCACGGGATCGGGGATATGCGCCAGATCCCAATGTTCGCCCAGATCGGTCAGCAGCTCGATCCGCGGCAGCAGCAGCGCCGGACCCTGATCGAACAGCGTCCGGATGCGGCGCGCCATGCGGCGGGTGTTGACGATGACCTGCACACGGGCCAGCGCCTCGGGCGGCTGGTCGGCATGGCGGGCAAGCAGGCCATCGACCAGCGCGCGGGGGAAATCCACGCCAAGTGGCACGCCAAAGACGCGGGGGTGGTCGGTGGGATCAAACATGCCTGTATCCAAGCATCTCTTCGGCCTGAGCGATACCCTCGGGATGGCCCACATCGCACCATTGGCCCGGATAGCTGGCCGCAAACAGGCGATCTTTGGCCAGCATCCTGTCCCATAGGCGGTTGAGGGAGAATGCCGTTTCGGTGATGTCGTGCAGGCCGTCTGTCTTGAGGATCTGAAGCCCCGAATAAATCAAACCCGGCCCGCGCTGCGCGCGACCCTGTGCGTGAATCGTGAAATCGCCGGTGCCGGAATGGCCGATAGCGTGATCGCGCGGGATACACAGCAAAAGCGCATCCATCCGATCCGGATCCCACAGGGCGGCAAGGTGATCCAGCGGGTTGGGGCCGCGCCACACGGCATCGGTGTTCATGGTGAACACTGGCCCCGCGCCCAGAAGCGGCAGGGCGGCGCGCAGGCCGCCGCCGGTTTCAAGGATATCGGGCGTTTCATGGGACAGGATCACGTCGCTGTCGCCAAGATGCCGGATCAGCGCCTCGGGACGGTAATGGATGTTGGCGACGATGCGTTCGGCGCCGTGGGCGCGCACAAGCGCCAGCGCATGATCGATCAGTGGCTTGCCTGCCACCTCGATCATCGGTTTCGGACGATCTGCGGTCAGCGCGCCCATCCGCGTGCCGAACCCGGCCGCGAACAGCATTACCGAACGGGGACGGTCGCACATTGCGTTTTCACCTTGTGCAGGATGGCAGGATCGGGCGCGGGCAGGTGCGCGCGAATGATGCCGGCCACTTTTGACAGGGCCGGGTGCGCAAGATCGCGGATCAGATGGCCCCAGACACGGGGAATCAGATCAACATAGTGGGCTTTGCCATCGCGCAGGCAAAGCCGCGTGAACACACCGAGGATGCGCAGGTTTCGCTGTGCGCCAAGCACGTGATAGGCCGTGCGGAACGCGGTATCGTCCTGATTGGCGGCGGCGATGTAGCGGGCGATCATGGCGTCTTCGATGGCTTGGGGCACATCCCGCCGGGCATCTTGCAGCAATGAGACCAGATCGTAGGCGCGATGACCCAGCATCGCATCCTGAAAATCGAGCAGACCGACGCGGGCCAGCCCGTGCCGTTGCGGTAGCCACAGCAGGTTCTGGGCGTGGTAGTCCCGCTGAACAAGAACGTCGGCAGTGGCGGCGTGCCGGGTCAGGGCGTCAAGCATGGCGGTATGAAAGCGCCCCCGCGCGGCGGTGTCAGGGCCGGTCGTGGCAGGTAGATACCAGTCGAAGGCCAGCGCGGCGAGATCGGCCATCAAGGGCGGGTCATACGGCAGAAGCCCGCTTGGGGTGTCCTGCGTATGAAGATTTGCCAACAGGTCAGTTGCGCAGGAATAGAGACTGCTTTCCAGCGCAGGATTGGCCGGGATCACATTTGCGAAAAGATCGTCGCCCAGATCCTCGAGCAGCAAAAGCCCTGCGTCGTGATCCTGCGCAAGGATCTGCGGCGCGCTGAGGCCGGTGGAGGCCAGATACGTGGCGATGGACACAAAGGGACGCACATCCTCGCCCCGGTCAGACGGCGCGTCCATCAGAACGGCGGTTGCCGCGCCGCGCGGATGCGTCAGGCGCAGATAACGCCGGTTTGACGCGTCCCCGGCCAGAGGGGCCACGGCGGCGCCGGCCCAATCGGTTGCGTCGATGAAGGCCCGGATCTGGGCGTCACGATCAGACATCAGGCATATTTTCCAGTTTTGCATCCCAAGACGGGTCTGTCCAAGATAGCGACACCACCCGCGTGTCATCGGGCAGGGATGTGTCAAGTTGCAGGCGAAGCGCCGAGTCAGGGGCGAGATCACCCAGACGATCGGGCCATTCGACAAGGCAGATGGCATCGGAAAACGCGTCGATCAGGCCCAGCTCCTCGATCTCGGAGATATCGGTGAGACGGTAAAGATCAGCGTGCCAGATGTCGCCGCGGCGACCGGGATAGGATTGCACCAACGTGTAGGTCGGTGAGGGCACATCTTCGGGCGCGTCGAGAGACGCAAGGATCAAACAGCGGGCAAAATGAGATTTTCCGGCGCCGATCTGCCCAGACAACAGAAGAACATCGCCGGGCGCAAGACGCGGGGCCAGAGCCTGCGCAAGGGCGCAGGTCTGGTCGGGGTTGGCGAGATGCAGTGTCTTGGCCCTGTCAGACATGGGCCGACACTACACGCCCCGCGCGGGCCTGCAAGCAGCATCAACCGGCGATATTGCAGGGCGTTGTGCCTTGGGCTGCAACGCGACCCTCGGCGATGGTCAGCATGGCGGACCCGCCGGAAAGCGGCGCAACGCGACACTGCATCGGCAGGCCCGTGCGGCTGTAGAGAACGGTTTCCAATGGCTCGGTCAGGCTATGGCTTGAGAGGCGCGTTTCGGCCTGTGCCCAATAGCTATCGTCGGGAATATGCATCTGGCAGATTGCCATCAGGTCGGGCACGGAAAGTTCTGCAAGGCTGCTGTCCGGATCTATGCCCAGAACCTTGGAAAAGCGCCTGTTGCAGAGCAGTAGCAGGTTGTTCGGCGAGATCACGGCGACCGCATCCGGCAATTGATCCAACACGGCCTGACGCAGATTGAGCTGTGCGCGAAAGCGTCGCGTGAGGGCGATCTCATCCGAGATATCCTCGAACAGAAAGGCGACCGCACCATCGGGATGTGGCCGACC
>JALQUE010000331.1 GCA_023260815.1 Roseovarius sp. | reverse complement strand
CGCAGTAGAGGGCGAGGCGGCGAACCGCGCGATCCTGATCGCGGATGCGGCAGGTGTACCGCTTTATATCGTGCATGTCAGCTGCGAGCAGGCGCATGAGGCGATTCGGCGCGCGCGCCAGAAAGGAATGCGCGTTTACGGCGAGCCTCTGATCCAGTTTCTGACACTGGACGAGAGCGCGTATTTCAACACCGACTGGGACCATGCCGCGCGGCGCGTGATGAGCCCGCCCTTCCGCTCCAAGGACCATCAGGACGGGCTGTGGGCCGGGCTTCAAGCCGGCAGTCTGCAGGTGGTAGCGACCGATCACGCCGCCTTCTCGACCGCGCAAAAGCGCATGGGAGTGGGCGATTTCACCAAAATCCCCAATGGCTCGAACGGGCTGGAGGAGCGGCTGGCGGTCCTGTGGACCCATGGAGTCGAGACCGGACGTCTGACACCGAACGAATTTGTCGCCGCCACCTCGACCAACGTGGCGAAGATCCTGAACATCTATCCAAAGAAGGGCGCGCTGGTGGAAGGGGCCGATGCCGATATCGTGGTATGGGATCCGAAAATCAGCAAGACCATCAGCGCCGGAAACCACCATTCGATCCTTGATTACAATGTGTTCGAGGGGTTTGAGGTCAGCGCACAGGCCCGCTACACGATCAACCGCGGCGAGGTGATCTGGGCCTGGGGACAAAACAGCCAGCCACAGCCCGGGCGCGGCCGCTTCGTGCCGCGTCCCGCGTTCCCCTCGGCGCATCAGGCGCTGAGCCGCTGGAAAGAACTGACCGCCCCAAAACAGATCAAGCGCGATCCGATGAATATTCCGGCAGGTATCTAGAAAATTCATGCCCCACCGGGCACTTGGCGAGGGCGGACCATTGACAACCATAGGCCAGCACGGCGCAATCAGCACCGGGCAAACGGGGGACTTGGATTGACTGACCAGACAGTGATCAGCGCGAAGGAATTGTCGCTGACCTTTGAGACCAACGACGGCCCGGTTCACGCGCTCAAGGACGTGACCCTGACCGTCGAAAAAGGGGATTTCGTCAGCTTCATAGGGCCGTCTGGCTGTGGCAAGACAACGTTCCTGCGCTGCATGGCTGATCTGGAGCATCCCACGGGCGGCACCATCACCGTCAACGGAGTAAGCCCTGATGCGGCGCGCAAATCCAGGGCATATGGATATGTGTTCCAGGCGGCGGGGCTGTATCCTTGGCGCACAATCGGGGGCAATATCAGGCTCCCGCTGGAGATCATGGGATATCCGAAAGCCGAGCAGGATCAGCGCGTTGCCCGCGTTCTCGACTTGGTCGACCTGGCGGGGTTCGAAAAGAAATTCCCCTGGCAGCTATCGGGCGGCATGCAACAGCGCGCCTCGATCGCGCGTGCGCTGGCCTTTGACGCCGACATTCTGCTGATGGACGAGCCGTTTGGCGCGCTGGACGAGATCGTGCGCGACCACCTGAACGAGCAGCTTCTGAAACTTTGGGACAGAACCGACAAAACCATCTGCTTTGTCACGCATTCGATCCCGGAAGCCGTCTATCTGAGCACAAAAATCGTGGTGATGAGTCCTCGGCCAGGCCGGATCACGGATGTGATCGAAAGCCCCCTGCCACGCGACAGGCCCCTGGATATCCGCGACACGCCCGAATTCATCGAGATCGCCCATCGTGTGCGCGATGGACTGCGTGCGGGGCACAGCGATGCGATCTGATGTGGCCACCCCGCGAAATGCCCCCGCCCGTTTGACGGGGCGAGGGACTTTCACCGTTCACGGTCATCGGCTCTCCAGCCTGTACCGTGGAAATAAAAAAACACTCAATCCTTTCATCGTTCTTAAAATACTCGAATCTCACACAATAAAATTCGCGCGTGATTTGAGTATTTTTGGAACAGTGAAAACAGGAGAGGCGTGATGCGCAGTATTGTGCCCATTCTGACCGTGGTCAGTACCCTGTTCGTGATATGGTACGCCGCAGCGATCGGGCTGAATGCCCCTTGGGCCTACAACAAGGCCGAGCGCGCCGGTGTCGAGTTGAATTTTGCCGCGCTGGTGAGCGACACCTGGAGCCAGGACAAGCCCAAGCTGCCGGCCCCGCATCAGGTGGGGATCGAGATATGGGAAACCACCGTCGAGATGGTGCTGGACGGGCGTGGCTTTTCGAAGCGATCCCTGATCTATCATAGCTGGGTCACGTTCAGCGCAACGGCGCTCGGGTTTCTTCTGGGGACAGGGCTGGGCATCGCGCTGGCCATTGGCATCGTCTACAACCGCACGATGGACATGAGCGTCATGCCATGGGTGATCGCGTCCCAGACCATCCCGATCCTTGCCATTGCGCCGATGATCATCGTGGTCCTGAACGCGGTTGGTATCTCGGGGCTGCTCCCCAAGGCGATGATCTCGATGTATCTGAGCTTTTTCCCTGTCGTCGTGGGCATGGTCAAAGGCCTGCGCAGCCCCGGCCCCATGCAGCTTGACCAGATGCGCACCTGGAGCGCGACGCCGGCGCAGACCTTCTGGCGGCTGCGGCTACCATCGTCGATGCCATATCTATTCACCTCGCTCAAGATCGGCATGGCCGCAAGCCTTGTGGGCGCCATCGTTGGCGAGTTGCCGACCGGGGCTGTGGCCGGGCTTGGCGCGCGACTGCTGGCAGGAAGCTATTACGGACAGACCATCCAGATATGGAGCGCGCTCATCATGGCTGCAACGCTTGCGGCGGTTCTGGTGGGCTTGATCGGCGTGCTGCAGCGCATCACCCTAAAACGCATGGGAATGGCGTGATGGGGTGGCTTGTCTTCGCGATCATTGCTTGGGCCGGTGGCTGGTGGCTGAATCACCTGCTGGCGCACAGGCCGAAGACCCGGGCAACCCGGCTGGCGGTCCCGGTCATCTTTGGCGTGACGATTCTGGTGATCTGGGAAGCGGTCGTACATGGGCTGGAGATTTCCCCCATCCTTCTGCCCCCGCCCAGCCAGATCGCGGTTACTTTTGCGGCCAAGACAGACATCCTTTGGGAAGATTTCGTACAGACCGTCATCAAAGGGGCGCTGACCGGATATGTCATGGGCTGCGGCGCGGCCTTCCTGATCGCCGTGGCGATCGACCGGTTTCCGTTCCTGCAGCGCGGTTTGCTGCCTGTCGGAAATTTCGTGGCGGCTCTACCGATCATCGGCATGGCCCCCATTCTGGTGATGTGGTTCGGTTTTGACTGGCACTCCAAAGCGGCGGTCGTGGTGGTGATGGTGTTCTTCCCGATGCTGGTGAACACCGTGCAGGGGTTGCAGGATACCGACGCCATGCAGCGCGACCTGATGCGCACCTATGCCGCGGGGTACTGGAAGACGCTTCTGAAACTGCGGCTGCCGGCAGCGATGCCGTTCATCTTCAACGGACTCAAGATCGGATCGACTCTGGCGCTGATCGGGGCGATCGTGGCAGAGTTCTTCGGCTCGCCCATCAAGGGCATGGGGTTCCGCATCTCGACATCGGTCGGGCAACTGGCGCTGGATCTGGTCTGGGCCGAAATCGCGGTGGCGGCGATGGCAGGCTCGGCCTTCTATGGCGGGATCGCCTTGCTGGAGAAGGCAACGACCTTCTGGCATCCGTCCCAAAGAGGCAGGACATAACGATAACGGGAAACCGAGTTCAACACGGGAGAAAAGACATGAAGACACTTGTTACGACACTGGCCCTCGGGGCCACAGGCCTTTGGGCGGGCATGGCCCAGGCCGCCGACGATCTGACCCTGCAACTCAAATGGGTCACCCAAGCCCAATTCGCGGGCTATTACGTGGCCCAGGATCAAGGGTTCTACGAAGAAGAGAACCTGAACGTCACGATCAAGCCGGGCGGCCCGGACATCGCGCCGACGCAGGTCATCGCCGGAGGTGGCGCCGATGTGACCGTGGAATGGATGCCCGCGGCGCTTTCGGCACGCGAAAAGGGCCTTCCGCTGGTCAATATCGCA